>NZ_JBZXTS010000060.1:0-7339 GCF_058895785.1 Staphylococcus sp. B1(2026) | reverse complement strand
TTTTGAACTACGCAATAGATACAAAATAACTCTCCAATTAACTTAATTGTTTATGCCAGTTCATCAAGAACGTTTCATCTGATGCTGTAATAACATTAGTCTCTTTAGCGATAGTAATTAATTCTTCAAAATTCGTTAAAGTATGCCAAGATAGTTGATGTTGTTTAAACATTTGATCTGCTGTTGCTAATTGATAATTAAAAATAGCAACTATCCCTAATACTTCATAACCTTGTTGACGTAATATTTCTGCTACTTTTATAGAAGAGCCACCTGTTGAAATTAAATCTTCAATGATTAATACTTTCGCACCTTTAGCAATATAACCTTCAATTTGACTTTGTTTACCATGTGCTTTGCTGGCTGAACGTACATAAGCCATAGGTAAATTCATTTGTTGGCTAATAAAGGCGGCGTGAGGTATCCCAGCTGTTGCTGTTCCTACAATGACATCTACTTCTGCATACGATGTATTAATTAATTTAACAAATTCGTTAACAATCATTTCTCTCACTTTTGGATACGAAATTGTTAAGCGATTGTCGCAGTAAATAGGTGATTTTATACCTGAAGCCCATGTGAATAATTGTTGTGTGTTTAAAATTACAGCATTAATATTTAATAATTCTTTTGCGATCGTTGTCATGGTTAATCCTCCAATAATTGTTGAATCGTTTGATAAGCTACTCTAGGCTCTACTGCCTGTGTAATAGGACGTCCTACTACAATATGTGTAGAACCTGTTAATTTAGCTATAGTTGGCGTAGCAATGCGTACTTGATCATCTGAAGAATGACTCGATAAACGTATACCAGGTGTGACTTTTAAAAAATCATCACCACATAGTTGTTTAATTTGTGCTACTTCAGAAACTGCACAAACGACACCATCTAAGCCACTTTGTTGTGCTAATTTGGCATAATGTAATACACTGTCAGTCATCGATACAGTCACTAATTGTTCTGTTACCAATTGTTGTGGACTTGTTGATGTTAATTGTGTTACTGCAATTAATTGTGGTATATTTTCTCCTGTACTTCCTGCTAATAAGCCTTCTTTAGCTGCTATCATCATCTCTTGACCACCAGAAGCATGCACATTAATCATATCAATATTAAATTGTGCTAAGCCTTTCATAGCATGATAAATCGTATTTGGAATGTCGTGTAATTTTAAATCTAAAAAAATACGATGATGATTTTGTGTTAAGATATCTAAAATTTTAGGTCCTTGTTGCAAGTAAAGTTCCATACCTACTTTAACAAATAAAGGTTCATTAAATTGATTCAAAAAATCTTTCGTTTGTTGAATATCAGGAAAATCTAAAGCAATAATTGTTTGTGTCATAAAAAACTTCTCCCTTTAATATCATGAATATGTTCAACACCTAACTTATCTAATAATATAGGTAATTCTTCAATAATTTTTGGACAAATCATCGGATCAGTAAAATTCATTGTCCCTATAGCGACGGCCGAAGCACCTACTGAAATAAAATCAATGACATCTTGTGCTTGACAAATCCCCCCCATTGCAATAATAGGTAGATTAACTTGCTGTGCTACTTGATAAACCATTCTTAAAGCAACTGGTTTAATTGCTGCACCTGACAAACCACCTATCGTATTTGCTAAAATCGGACGTCCTGTCATTTCATCTAAACGCATACCTATCAAAGTGTTAATCATTGATAGACCGTCTGCACCTGCATTTTCAATAGCTTGTGCCATTTCAACAATATGACTAACATTAGGTGATAATTTAACGTAAACTGGTACTGATGAAACTTGTTTAACAGCCTGCGTTAATTTAGCAGCTGTTTCAGCATTGGTACCAAATTGTATACCACCTTTAGACACATTAGGACAAGAAATATTCAATTCAAGTGCTTTAACATTAGGTGCTTGTGAAATTTTTTGTGCAACTTCAACATACTCTTCTATCGTACTACCAGCAATATTTGCAATAATTGGTACATCGTATTGTGCTAACCACGGTAACTGATGTGTCATTACAGCTTCCACTCCAGGATTTTGTAAACCAATTGCATTTAACATACCCGATGATGTTTCAGCCACACGTGGTGTCGGGTTACCTCGTCTTGGTTGTGCTGTTGTTGCTTTGATCATAATAGCACCTAATAGTGATAAATCATAAAATTTAGCATATTCTTGTCCAAAAGCAAAGCAGCCTGAAGCGGGCATAATTATATTTTTTAAATCTAAACCTGGTAGTTTTACAGCTAATCTTGTCATTATAATATCACCTCATTCGCATTAAAAACTGGTCCTTCTGTACAAATACGTGCATAATCATGAGATACAGTATCAATCACACAAGCATAGCAAGCACCAATACCACAAGCCATTCTACTTTCTAAAGATAAATAACCTTCTTCAGTAACATAATAGTTTTTGAGTGCTTTCAACATAGGTAGTGGACCACAGCTATAATATTTATCAAAATGTACATTCAATTGTGCTAATAAGTCAATCACATTACCATGAAAACCATAACTACCATCAGCTGTTGCAATATAAGTTTCACCTAATTGTTTGAAATTTTGCTCGTAAAAAATATCTTGAGATGATTGAAAACCTAAAATATGAATTGTTTTAATATCTTGATTATTAAATTGTTTAGCTAACTCATATAAAGGAGGTATGCCTATACCACCGCCAACTAACAAAGCAATTTGTCCTTTCTTTAATGATGTAATATCATAGCCAGTTCCTAAAGGGCCTATCACATCTAATAACTGACCTTTTTTATACTTTGATAGTCGTTCAGTTCCTTGTCCATTAACACGATAAATCATTGAAAAAGTTTGTTTTTCATGATTAATTTCACAAATTGATAAAGGTCTTCTTAATAATAGTTCTTGCCCCTCACTCACTCTAATATTAACAAATTGACCTGGTTGCTGCATGGCATCAACTAGTTTACCTTTCACTTCTAAACGATAAATATTAGGTGCAATTAATTGGTTAGATGTAATAATCATTAATTGAATCATAATACCTCCTTACAAATCACGATAGACGATACGTCCTTCACTTAAAGTTAATACTGGCCAACCTGATAACATTTGTCCAACAAAAGGACTATTTTTTCCTTGTGATGCAAATATATCTTCTGTCACCAATTGTCGTTTTTCTAAATCTAATACAGTTAAATCTGCAATACTATTAATCGCTAATTGTCCATAAGGTAAGCCAAAACATTGTGCTGGTTTAATTGATAACCAATCAACTAATTGCTTTAATGTCCAACGTTTTGTCACTACAAAATGACTATATAATTGAGCAAAAGCAATTTCTGACCCTACAATACCAAATGATGCTTGTAACATAGGTACATCTTTTTCAGACATTGCATGTGGGGCATGATCAGTTGCAATAAAATCAATTGTCCCATCTTCTAAAGCTTCAATCAATGCTTGCTTATCTGTTGCATCACGCAATGGTGGATTCATTTTCCATAAACCATTATCATAAGGAATTTGTTGATCATCATAAATTAAATGATGTGGACAAACTTCAGCAGTCACTTTTATACCAGCACGTTTTGCATCTCTAATTACACGTACAGATTCTTTCGTTGAAACATGACACACATGATAATGACAATTCGCTGCTTCTGCTAACAAAACATCACGTGCAATTTGTACAGATTCGCAAATAGATGGAATACCTTGAATACCCAATTCTTCACTTCTCTTGCCTTGATGCATATGTCCACCATAGATCAACGAATTATCTTCACAATGTGCTACGACAGCTTTGTTTAATTTTGCTGCTTGTTGCATTGCTTCATACATCAAACGAGATGTCTGAATCCCTTTACCATCATCTGTAAATGCAAAGCATCCTAACTGACTCAATTCATCCATCTTTGATAATGCTGTACCTTCTAAATTCTGACTAATCGCTGCATAAGGTATCGCACGAATAATTGAATCATTTGCAATAATATCTAATTGTTGTTTTAGATGTTCAGCTGTATCCGGTACAGGATTAACATTGGGCATTAACATTGCTGTCGTAAAACCACCTTTAGCAGCTGCTAATGAACCACCTTTAATCGTTTCTTTATAACTAAATCCTGGTTCTCTCCAATGAACATGAACATCAACAAAACCTGGAACGACATACTTGCCTTGTAAATCAATTACTTCTGCATGCGCAGCATTTAATTGCATTCCTATTTTAGTGACTCTGCCCTCTTCAATTAAAATATCTACCTGCTGTTGGTCCAATAAAGTTGCATTTTTTAATAAAATCAATGTTATATCCCCCTATAATAAATTATTTTTCTTTAAAATGAATTCAATAATTGCTTGTCTCATAAACATACCATTTGTCATTTGTTTAAATATTCTTGATTTTGGTGCTTCAACTAATTCACTTGCTATTTCAACATCACGATTAACAGGTGCAGGATGCATAATAATCGCATGTGAAGCTAATTTATTATATCTTCTTTGATCTAACCCATATTTTTTATGATATTCATACTTAGAAAATTGACTATCTGCAACTTCATGACGTTCATGTTGTACTCTTAAAAACATAGCAACATCTATTTTATCAATGACTTCATCTAATTTTACATACTCACCTAAGCCTTCTAACTGCCAATCTTTAGGTGAGACCAATTTAACTTTCATTCCTAATCTTTTAAATGTATCTGCATTACTATTCGCTACACGTGAATTTTTAATATCTCCTACAATAACAATGTTTAAACCTTTGAATCTACCAAACTCTTCATAAATTGTCATTAAATCTAATAAACATTGAGACGGATGATGTCCAGCACCGTCGCCACCATTAATAATAGGAATAGATAAATTCTGTAATTGTTGATAATAAGCACATTGTGGATGTCTAATAACTAATAAATTCACGCCTATACTTGCTAAGGTTTCACAAGTATCATACAATGATTCACCTTTTGTCACGGAAGATTGTGTTACTTCAAATGGAATCACTTGCATACCGAGTTTTCTTTGTGCAACTTCAAAACTTAATTTAGTTCTTGTTGAATTTTCGAAAAATAAATTAGAAACATAAATATTTTTAGCTAATTCATCAGCAGGTGCTTTTTTTAATTGTCTAGCTCGATCAATTAATTGATAAATTTCTTGTGAAGTTAAATCTGACATTGTAAGTAAATTAAACATAGCCTTCTCCTTTTAAAAAAAGGGAAATGAAACAATGTTCATCACATTGGCTCATTTCCCACTCATCATTTAATTATTGTTTTGTGGGATAATCAAATTCAATACAATTCCGATAATAGCTGCTAAAGCCATACCTGATAATTCAATATGAATATTTGATAATTTCAACACAGCACCACCGATACCTACAACTAAAATAATAGAAGAGATAATTAAATTACGATTATTACCTAAATCAACTTTATGATCAATTAACATACGTAATCCACTAGAGGCGATAATTCCAAATAGTAACATAGAAATCCCACCCATTACTGGTGTAGGGATACTATTTACTAGTGCTGAAAATTTTCCTACAAAACTTAAAATAATAGCTAATACTGCAGCACCACCAATAACAAATACTGAAAATACACGCGTAATAGCTAATACACCGATATTTTCACCATAAGTTGTACTTGGTGGACCACCTAATAAAGAGGCAATCATCATAGCTAAACCGTCACCTAATAATGAACGATGAAGCCCTGGCTCTTTAATTACATTTTTTCCAATAACTTCTTTTAATACCATTTGATGCCCGATATGTTCATTCAATGTCACAATTGCTACAGGTACCATTGTCAATAAAGCAGCCATTGACCAATGTGGTTGATAAGTAACAAAAGGTACAATAAATTTAGGCACTGCTAACCAAGGTGCATCTGCAATTGCCTGCATATCTACTAAACCTAAAATAATAGATAATACATACCCTGAAACAATCCCAATTAATACTGGAATTAATTTGAAAAATCCTTTTAAAAATAAACTACAGAAAATAGTTACAGCTAAAGTAAATAATGACACTGATAAATATGTCACATCATACACTTTTTCTTGTCCGACTAATTTATTCATTGACATATCTACAGCTGTTGGTGCTAAACTCAAACCAATAACCATAATAATTGGTCCTACAACTACAGGAGGTAATAATTTTAATAACCAATCTACACCTAATTTAGCAATCAGAATCGCAACAATACCATAAGTCAAACTGGCTAAAAATGCACCTAACATAGCTGTTGGCAAATCATGCGTTGTAGATAAAATAATAATGGGCTGAATAAATGCAAATGAAGACCCTAAATAAGCTGGAATTTTACCACGTGTTACAAATAAATAAGTTAACGTTCCAATCCCTGAAGTTGCTAAAGCAACATTAACAGGTAAACCTGTTAAAAATGGTACTAATACTGTCGCACCAAACATAGCAAATAAATGTTGCAAGCTTAGTGATAACCATAATGATAAATTTGGTTTTTCATTGACATCTAAAATCGGTTTAACTGTCGACATAATTTTCCTCCTTAATTAATAATAACGTTATTGACACCATCAACTTCTACTAATTGTACAGCAATTGTTTCTTGTTTAGAGGTTGGAATATTTTTTCCTACATAGTCTGCACGAATAGGTAACTCTCTATGCCCTCTATCAATTAATGTTGCTAATTGAATTTGACTTGGACGCACATGACTCAAAATAGCATCCATTGCTGCACGAATTGTTCTACCTGTATATAATACATCATCTATTAAAATAATAATTTTATTATTTAAGTCAGTTGTAAAATTTACTGGTTGCACTTCTGGTTCTGCTTGTTGACGCAAGCGATGTTTATCATCTCGATAAAAAGTAATATCTAATTGCTCTACCGGTAGTGATTGTCCTTCAATCTGTTGTATTTTTTCATTAATACGATGCGCTAAAAAAATACCCCTCGTTTTAATTCCCATTAAAACTAATTGCTCAATACCTTTATTTTTTTCAATAATTTGATGTGCAATTCTCGTTAAAGTACGTTGAATAGCTTGATCATCTAATAATACACTTTGTGCCATCTTATTTCTCCTTTCTCTTTTTTGCAAAATAAAATACCTCATTACGTATAACGTAACAAGGTATATAAACAGACTAATGTCATTAGATATTTGTTTATGATTAATATACTATAAATCAACTATTTATAGTTACTACCTTGCACGTCTCTCTGTACGTTTTTTAAAGGTTGTTCTATTTACTTTAGTACATTCTAACTGATTTAGTTAAAAAAAGCAAGCTATTATTAAATGGAATTAATTGCGTCTCATTCACATGTGATAATGTCCT
>NZ_JBZXTS010000059.1:0-7590 GCF_058895785.1 Staphylococcus sp. B1(2026) | reverse complement strand
ATATGATTTTAGTTTGCTTGTTCATTGAATTTTTTTGAATTTTAGCCTATAATTAAAAAGCTTGTGTCAATAAAAGGAGAAAGATATGCATATAGATGATTTTAATTTTGAACTACCAGAAGAGTTAATTGCGCAAACACCATTATTAGATCGTACAAGTAGTAAATTAATGGTGATTGACACTTTGAAAGACAGCATTTCTCATCAACATTTTAGCGATATTATTCAGGAGTTAGAGGCAGAGGATACGTTAATTTTAAATAATACTAAAGTTATGCCAGCTAGATTACATGGTGTAAAACAAGATACAGGCGGACATATTGAGATTTTATTATTAACAAATATCGAAAAGAATATATGGGAATGTTTAGTGAAGCCTGCTAAACGTGTTAAATTAAATACGGTTGTTATTTTTGGAGAGGGTCAATTAAAAGCACGCTGTACAAAAATATTAGAAGATGGTGGTCGATTATTTGAATTGATGTATGAGGGTATTTTGCAAGAACGTTTAGATGAACTAGGTGAAATGCCATTACCACCTTATATTAAAGAAAAATTAGCAGATCAAGATCGTTATCAGACAGTTTATGCAAAAGCATTAGGTTCGGCTGCAGCACCAACAGCTGGCTTGCATTTTACAACTGAATTATTAGAACAACTGAAAAATAAAGGAATTAATATTGGTTATGTAACTTTGCATGTGGGATTAGGTACATTTAGACCAGTGAGTGTCGACGATGTGAATACACATAAAATGCATTCTGAATATTATGAAGTTGATGAAGAAACAGCTCAATTAATTAATGCTACGAAGCAAAAAGGTCGACGTATTATAGCTGTTGGAACAACGTCAACGCGTACATTAGAAACAGTAGCTAGTAAATATGGTAAAATGCAGGCAGCAAGTGGATGGACGGATATTTTTATTTATCCAGGCTATCAATTTAAAGTAGTTGATTGGCAAATTACTAATTTTCATTTGCCTAAATCAACATTATTAATGTTAGTTAGTGCTTTAACAAGTCGTGAACAAATGTTAAAAGCATATAAAATAGCAGTAGAAAAGCAATATCGTTTCTTTAGTTTCGGAGACGCGATGTTAATAAAAAGATAATAAGGAGAAGTTATGACAAAACCAGCAGTATGGTATGAACATATTCATACTTGTAAACAATCAGGCGCTAGATTAGGACGTGTACATACACCACATGGTACATTTGACACACCAGTATTCATGCCAGTAGGGACACAGGCAACAGTAAAAACAATGTCACCGGAAGAAGTACATGATATGGGTGCTAATATTATTTTATCTAATACGTATCACTTATGGTTACGTCCAGGGAGTGATTTAGTGCGTGAAGCAGGAGGCTTGCACAAATTCATGAATTGGGACCATTCAATTTTAACAGATTCAGGCGGTTTTCAAGTCTTTTCATTAAGTGATTTACGTAAAATTGAAGAAGAAGGTGTACATTTCCGAAATCATTTATCAGGTGAAAAATTATTTTTATCTCCTGAAAAAGCAATGCATATTCAAAATGATTTAGGTTCAGATATTATGATGGCATTTGATGAATGTCCACCTTTCCCCGCCACATTTGAATATATGAAAAAATCTGTTGAGCGTACAAGTCGTTGGGCAGAACGTTGTTTAGCAGCACATCAACGTCCACAAGATCAAGGTTTATTCGGTATTGTTCAAGGTGGAGAGTTTCCAGAACTACGTGCGCAATCAGCTAAGGACTTAGTGTCTTTAGATTTTCCAGGTTATGCAATTGGTGGTTTATCAGTAGGTGAACCAAAAGAGATTATGAACCGTATGTTGGAACATACAACACCGTTATTACCATATGACAAACCACGTTATTTGATGGGGGTTGGTTCACCTGATTCGTTAATCGATGGTGCTATTCGTGGTATCGATATGTTTGATTGTGTTTTACCGACACGTATTGCACGTAACGGTACATGTATGACAAGTGAAGGACGTTTAGTTATTAAAAATAAAAAATTCGAACGTGATTTCACACCATTAGACCCTAAATGTGATTGTTATACTTGTAAAAATTATACAAGAGCATACATACGTCATTTAGTACGTACGAATGAAATTTTTGGTATACGTTTAACAACGCATCATAATTTACATTTCTTGATTAATTTAATGTCACAAGTACGTGAAGCTATTCGTCAAGATAGATTATTAGATTTTAGAGAAGAATTTTTTGAAAGTTATGGTTTTAATAAACCAAATGCTAAAAATTTCTAATAATTGTATTAAATGTATTGCCATTAAGACTTGAAATAGATTACAATAAGTATAAACAATGAAAGAGGAGTATATTTATGAATCCAGCAATGATCCAAATTGGTATGTTAGTATTAATGGGAATAGTTTTCTATTTATTATTAATTCGTCCGCAACAAAAACAAAGAAAGCAATTAAACTCAATGCGTGAAGCATTAAAAGTAAATGACCATGTTATTACAATTGGTGGTTTACATGGTAAGATTGTTGAAGTAGATGGCGAAACTGTGACTTTACAATGTGGTAATGCACGTTTAGTTTATGAAAAACGCGCAATTAACACAACAGTAAGCAAATAATTATCTAGACTGAGAATTTTCTCAGTCTATTTTTATAAGGAGGATATATGACAATTGATCAAATGTTACTATTAAGTGTGATTGCAGTAGCAGCAGGCATATTTGGTGCTATATTAGGACTTGGTGGTGGTGTTATTATTACCCCCGTATTAACTTTATTATTTGGTGTTGATATTAAATATGCGATAGGTGCTAGTATAATTTCCGTTATTGCAACAAGTAGTGGTTCGGCTATGGCATATGTAAAAGATGAAATTACTAATACTCGTGCAGCACTATTTTTAGAAATTGCTACAACAGTAGGTGCAATTTTAGGTGCA
The DNA here is from genome assembly GCF_058895785.1 of Staphylococcus sp. B1(2026). Taxonomy (NCBI): domain Bacteria; kingdom Bacillati; phylum Bacillota; class Bacilli; order Caryophanales; family Staphylococcaceae; genus Staphylococcus; species Staphylococcus sp. B1(2026). The sequence continues at coordinate 4,660 of NZ_JBZXTS010000059.1, read as the reverse complement.
ATTTTAGGAAGTTTTTTTGCACCGAAAATGATGTTCATTTTATTTGGTAGCTTTTTATCTTATTCAGCATATAATATGATTAAAAATAGACGTCAACAAATTATTGAAGTTAAAACAGCGCATCCATGGGCAAATTATTTAAAATTGAATAATAGTTACTATGATAAAGCTTTAAAACAACAAATTGATTATAAAGTACAAAATGTACCAGCTGGTTTTGCGGTAATGGCAGGTGCTGGTTTTGCTAGTGGTTTACTAGGTATTGGTAGTGGTGTTTTTAAAGTAATGGCATTAGATAGTTTTATGAAATTACCTCTTAAAGTATCAAGTGCAACAAGTAATTTAATGATGGGGGTAACTGCTGCAGCTAGTGCAACAATTTATTTATTTAATGGTGCAATCCAACCAAGTATTGTAGCACCTGTAGCTTTAGGTGTTGTGTTTGGTGCAAAGTTAGGTGCAAAAATTATGCAACATTTAAAACCAACGGTTATTCGCTATTTATCAATTCCTTTAATTGTAGTTGTAGCGATACAAATGATTTTGAAAGGATTAGGTATATTATAATGAATCGTTTTAATCAACGAATTGCTTTAGTATTAAAAATAGGTATTAATTGTAGTATGACAATTATTATTGTCGGGCTTATATTATTTTTTTTAACAGGACAATCAGGTTATTCGCTTAATACTTATCCTCAATCTATTACAGAAATAATATCGGGAGTAAGTGCATTAAAACCTTTTGCAATTATTACATTAGGTTTATTTGTCTTAATTTTAACGCCAGTAGTACGTATTGTGACAGCTATGATCGGTTTTATAATAGAGAAAGATTATTTATATATTGCCATCACAATAAGCGTACTTATCATTTTAATGATGAGTTTTATGATTGGCACATTAAAATCATAATTATCGCTTTTAATAAATGTTTTCTTTATACTATATGAAATAGTTAAAGGAGAAAAATATGATAAAAATGTTATTGAAAGTTTTAGTAGGTATTGTGGTATTAATAGCAGTCGCAGTAGGTGGCTTTGTATTTTGGCTACAAAGTAAACAACCAGCACAAGAAGAAAGAATCGCTTTTGGTAATGATCAAATCATTGCTAAAATTGACGCACAATTAAAAGATGTTGATGTTCAAAAAGTGAAAAGTAAATCTAATTTAATTGAACAACAATCTTTAGTGAATATTCAAGCTAATTTAGCATCACATCAATTAACACATGAAGAATTAGTAGCGTATTATTTAATTAAAATTAAAGAAGAAGATCAATCAAGTACAGGAAATAATGCTATAAGTGAAATTAATCCACATGCAATTGAAGAAGCACGTCACTACGATACAATTGCAAATGAAAACTTAGCTTTAGCAGGTATACCAGTTGTTGTTAAAGAAAATATTAATACAAATGATATGCCAACAAGTTCAGGTACACAAGCATTAAAAGATTTTATTCCTGAAAAAAATGCGCCAGTTGTAGATTAATTAAAATCTAATGGTGCAATTATTTTAGGGAAAACTAATTTATCAGAGTTATCTTATTATATGAGTAGTAAAAATCCAAGTGGTTATAGTAGTAAAAAAGGTCAAACACATAATCCATTTGACCCGTTAAAAATTTCAGCTTTAGGTTCTAGTACAGGTAGTGCTGTGGCAATGGCTACTGATTTAGCTACATTAGCTATCGGTACAGAAACAGCAGGTTCAATTGTCGCGCCTTCAAGTGTTAATTCAGTTGTTGGTTATAAACCTACACAAGGTTTTATTAGTGGAGAAGGTGTTATTCCAATCACTTATACATTAGATACAGTAGGTCCTATAGCAAAAAATGTAACTGATGTAGTTGCTACTTATAACGCTGCAACAACACAAAAACTAACTGTAGATTTTGATAAAAATGCAATCAAAGGTAAACGCATTGGAATAATGGATGAGGGTGATAATTTTAGTAAAGATTTAATCAATAAATTAAATGCTATGGGGGCAAATGTAGTCATTATTTCGCCTAACATGGACGATATTGATGCTTTATTTATTTTGAAAAATGATTTTGAACGTGATTTAAATGATTATTTAACAAAAAATAATGCGCCTATTCATTCATTAAAAGAATTAATTGCATTTAATAAACAAGATAGCCAAAAAAATATGCGATATGGTCAAGATGAATTAGAAGCAGCTTTAAATTTTAAAGATAAAAATGATGATAAAGTTCAAAAGATGCGTCAAATTGCACGTCAAATAATGCAAAATTTAGTAGAAAAAGATAAATTAGATGCAATTGTTTTTAGAGATTCTAATGGTACTATTTTACCAGCTGTAGCAGGTGCACCAGAAGTTTCTGTACCTTTTGGTATTTATGAAGGTACACCAGCCGGTGCAACCTTCTCAATGCCGATTAATGAAGATGCTAAATTATTACAATTAGCTTATAGCTTTGAGCAAAATACTAATTTAAGAAAAATACCTAATAAATAATTTTAGGAGCGACAAAAAGTCGCTTCTTTTTTTGATTAGAAAACGATTTCATATTATAATGGAGATATATAGTAAAGAAGAAATAATGTTTTCTTTTTTTAAGAAGTATTATGTTGGATACAGCTTGAAACACAATGATGAACGACAACAACAAATTAATCGAATCATTACACGTATAGGTATAATTAATTTCATTTTATTTGCATTATTAGGTTTTAGTTATTGTTTTTTACAAACAGCAGTTAATCAATTAAATAAAACTCTATTGATTATTTATTATATTATCATCTTCTTTTATCTTTGTTATTTTGAAAATATTGTTTTTAAGTATCGTAGTCAACAGAAAGAATTTGATAATGCTATTATGTACAAACAAGTATTGAAACAGAAAAAAATTCAACTATTATTGGTGGTTTATTCTTTTTTATGGCTATACATTTATAAAATTCTTTTTTAATACAGAAGTCGCAACTATGGAAGAAATTATCATAACTATATTAGGTTACGCTGTAATGCTTTTAAGTTGGATAATTGTTATTTATTTTATAATAAAAGCTAATTTAACAATTACAATATCTACTAAAGTTAATAGTATTGATTTGGCTATGAAAGATCGTTTTTTAAGATTGATAATAGGTTATATTGATGAAACAAATATTTATCAAATTCAGCAACTTTATCAAAAATTAACACAATTAAATGTAATCTTTTTTTATCTTCAATTATTTTTATTATTGGTTTGTATAATAGTAGGTTGTATTAATTTAAATATTAATATAACAGTATCCATTTCTTTATTTTTATTAATATGTCTTGATCTGATTTTAGTGATATATTACGCAAGACATAGATTAAAGTAAAATTTGTCATATATATGTTACAAAAAAACTTGTAAAAATAATAGTGATTTGATATAATTGTCATATATATAAGACAACATAAAAGGAGGAAATCATTATGTTAAATATTTTCAAACGTTATTATGTAGGTGCTTTAGTTCAACTTGATGAATATCAACAACAACAAATTAATCAACTTATTGCGAAAGCAGGTGTAGCTAATTTAGTTATATTCTTAATAATTGGACAAATATTTAGGTTTTTTTATCCAAATATTATGATTGATTATGATGTTCTATTAGTTATTATTTATAGTTTTTATATTTCCTCTAAATCATTTAAACATGAATTAAGAAAAACTGAATTTTATAATAAATCAAGTTATAATCAAGCTATAAAAAAAGTAAAAATAGATACTATTCGTTTTTTTGTTTTATTTAGTTTAATTTTTGTGATTTGGCAGATAATGTCTCATAAAAATTTTCATATGTTAGCAACGATTGTTTATATTGTTATCGCAAGTGCATTCTATTATCATATGAAAGTTAACAAATTATATATAGTCGATGATGCTACTGAAAATCAAGATGATTTACTACCTGTTCAAGATAAATTTTTATATTATACAGTAGGTTATATAGGTGGTCGTGATGAATATCAAAAAAAACAACTGTATAAAATTTTAGCTGATGCAGGTACGGCTATATTAATGACTTTATTAATATTAAGTTTAATAACTGCAGTATATACATTGGTAGATAGCAATTATGCACCAATAGCTTATACATTATTTATGTTAATGGTATTGAATTTTTCTTATGTTAACTTTAAAGTGCAAAATAAAAAAATAATTGAATATAAATTATATGATAAAAAACTTTATCAACAAGCTTATCAATTTTTGAAAACTAGAATTTTAGTAACTTTTTTTGTGGTTACATTATATATTGTTATTTACATAATGTATAGAGTCATTAAATCAACAGCCGTAGTATTATGGAATACTAAAATAATAGGGATTTTATTAGGATTTATGTTAATAGTTTTATTTGTAGAATGGCTAGTATATATGGTAACATTAAACCAACTAGAGCTATTGGAGAATGATAATGAATCGAATTAAACAGTATCGTCAAAAATTAGGTATTTCTCAGACAGAACTTGCTAAAAGAATTAGAGTCGCAAGACAAACTGTTAATTTAATAGAAAATGATAAATATAATCCCTCTTTAGAACTATGTATTCGCTTAGCGAAAGTTTTACAAACTGATTTGAATGCTTTATTTTGGGAAGAAACAATAGATAATGAGGCTGGGAAAAAACTAGCCTATAAA
>NZ_JBZXTS010000058.1:0-7772 GCF_058895785.1 Staphylococcus sp. B1(2026) | reverse complement strand
TCTATATTAGTATACCCAAACCAATTATCAAATTTATTAGACGACAATGCCGTTATTCCAAAAGATTACTATCAATTGAAATATGAATTAATCAAAACACCGCATTATAAAGATAAGCAAAGAATAGCCGAAAAATATAAGTTAATTGATAAAATTTATAGTCAATATATGGAAGTGTTGTCAGAAGATGAGTTGATGATACTGGATTTAGTAGAAAAACGCCTAGATATATCATCAGGAATTGAAGTACCACCTATTCAAGAACAATATTTAGAAGAATTTCAACAAATTATTCATAAACAATCTCTTTCAATGAATGATTTACAAATATTAGATTTTTATTTTAAATATATTCAAGATCATCCGATAGATGAATTATATGAAGATTTAGTAGATAAGGTATTTGTTCAATCTATATCAGATAATGATGAGTATAATGGGAGATTGTTAAATATATTACTTCATATTGCAGGTGTAGGGGTATGTCATAGTGATTATAAGTATACGATGAGAATTGCTGAACATGCTAATAATATTATTAATAAAACTCGCATGTTTTCTGTGAAACCTAATATTAATTTAGTAGAGATTAAACATTATCTTTATATTGAAAAAGATAGGGATAAAGCAAGAGCATTGTATGACGAAACAGAACGTTTAGCTAAAATGTTTGGTGATGACTTATTTGTTAAAAATTTAAGAAATGAAAGAAAACTGGACGGATTGTAAATTTGAATAGTAATAACAGACTTTATGTTACGGAAGGGTAATGTGAAGTCTTTTTTTGCTTACTATAGAATATAATCAATAGTGACATAGATGTCATGGTAGATATTGTGATATTCATTTATATTATATCTATGAAATTTAAAGTTTTTAAAGGAGCGATAACAATGACAAACAAAAAAATATTAATAACTATGAGTACGTGTACATTAGCTGGTATGTTGTTTTTAGGTGGTAATGCTTATGCTAATTATCCTCAAGATTATAATGGTGCTTCGGCTTCTAGTTTAACATTTGTTGCAGAAGGGACAGCGACATACAGTGGTAATATAGTTACTTTGCCAGTAAAGATTAATCAAGAAAAAGAATTTAATTTTACATTTGATGATGTTAATGAGTTATATGTTTGTGTAACAGATTCGAGAGATGAATTAGATAGTTCTATTGAAGCTGTAGATAATAAGTCAGGTATTGTGAATATATCTTTTGATCTTAGTCGAGTTAAATTAGATACGCCATATACAATTCATGTTTATACGCAAAAAATGTTTGGGAAGATTTTAGAGCCAGAAGAGATTGCTTTTAAAATGGATGATAAAATTGTCAATATTTCTTCTGAAGGTAAACTATTAGTGACTAAAAATAATGATGTTGTTGCTGACGCTTCAGAAAAAATAGATGAACAGAAACAAGAAAAAGCAACTAAAGAAGAACAAATTATTTCTAATGAATCAAAAACTAATCACAAGATTAATGTAGAATCTAATACACCTAAAAAAACATTGCCAGCAACAAAGGCGGTAAGATAAATTTTAAATGGGGCTGGGAAAAAACTAGCCTCTAAATAAAAAAGTCCTGAAAAGTGAACCAACTCCAAAAAGTTAGACCAAAAATTTAACTATTTGGAGGTTGGTTTTTTTAGGGTGAAATATAGTCTAGAATTAAAAAAGAAGATTGTTCAAGAATATATTATAGGAAAAGGAAGTTACAATTATCTAGCTAATAAATATCAAATTAAATATAAACATATAGTGAGAATGTAGGTAAATTCATATTTACAATTTGGAGTCGAAGGTCTTTTAAGGAAGAATTCATATACAAATCACTCTGTTCAATTTAAGATAAATGAGGTAAAGTTATATTTATCAAGTGAGATGTCTTATCGTGAAGTTGCTAATGAGATTGGTATTAATAATTCTGCTTTAATCACAAGTTGGGTGCAGAAATTTAGAAAAGAAGTCATCGCCGTTTCCATACAAGTATCTGTCATCAAAAAATCACAACAGATACAACAAAATTGAAATATTTTGTAAAAGATGCAGAAGGTACTATCCATCAGAAGAAACTTTATTTAGATCCTTTTGTGGATTTATTCAACAATGAAATTATTTCATATCGTATCTCTAAACAACCGAACGCAATCGCTATTAGAGTTTGATAGTCAAGACGCTTTTTAAGTCTACTATTAAGCTTTTTTTAATTTTCAATAAATTCTTTGACTAGCTATCAATATATAATGGCACAATAGTTTATTTTTCCTCTGTTATATATTGAAATGTTATTTTTCTTTTTTGTTTATATTTTAAAATTAATATATTTGAATGATGTTTAGTGATATTCAAACTCACCTTTGCTTTACATTTATTATATTTTTCTTCAGTTTAATTATTTATTTTAGTATAAACTGAAGGGGATATGTTTTTTATAATAATTATGATTTTTATAAAAAGAAAGCCTTTACAAAAAATGGATTATATTATATAATTAAATTGTAAAAAGGTTCTACAAATAAAATTTCAAGATTGTTATTTAATTTTAAAAAAATGGAGGAAAGAATCATGAAAAAATTATCTCAAAAACAAACAAAATGTATTAAAGCTGGTTGGGTATGTATAGGTTGGGGCTTCATTTGTTGGGGATAGATTTTTAAACATTATCTATTTAATATAACGAAGATAACCAATTTTAATCATAGTATATAGAACCTTTTAAGATGTGGGGGGATGGTAATCTTTTTACATCTTTTTTATTTTATCAAGCGGGAGGGAAATATGAAATATATTCATTACATGCAAAATGAAACATCAGATTGTGGAATAACTGTTGTAAAATCTTTATTAAAATATTTTAATAAATTTAATAAAGAGAATTTTGAAGATGAAATATCAAATTTAAATATTAATCAAGGATTATCCCTGTACGATATTGAGAATTTATTGGCCAAGTATGGAATTGAAGGATCAAGCTATCAAGTAGATAAGTTTGATGATATTTTGTATGAGAAACCATTAATTATGGTTATTGATAAAGAAGGACAAAATCATTATGTTTTAGTTTATGAAAAAATAAAACAACAACTTGTTGTATCTGATCCAGAGATGACTGGAATAGAATATCTAAATATTTCATCTGTAAGACAAAATTTTAAAGGATATGTATTTATTATTGAAGATGTAATTACTAAAGAAATAGTAGATGATATTGAAAAAAAAATAAAAAATTTCAAGATATAAAACTAAAAAATAAATTAGAATTGTTCTATACTACAACAATGATAACATTAATACCCCTATTTATAATCTTTTCTATACAATATTTTATAATATATCAATTAAGAAATATAAGTTTACAAGAATTAGTGTTAGTAATGGTATTTGAAATGATATTATTGTTAATATATTCATATAGTAAGATTCATCAAGATAAACTTTTATCAAATATATCTATAAATATAAAAGAACTTCAAACATTTAGCTTTTTAGAAGATATAGATAGTAAAAATTTAAAAGATGAAAATATATATAATGATTTAATTAAATTTTGGAATAATTTTAATTCATCAGATTTTCAAATTAAAAATTATATAATAAAAGTAGAAATATTCTATATTACACTATTGTGTGTTTTATTGTTTTTTATGGATTATATAATTTTCTTGATAACTGTATTATCATTGAGTTTTTATTATATATTATATAAATCTAGTATAAACCAAAGAGTCAATAATAATAAATTTTTATTTAATAGCATAGGAAAATTGTCGGTTTTTATTGAAGAGTATATTAATAATAAGTTAGATAGAATTATATTTTCTAACCAAAAAGAAATATATAATTTTGTACATATAATTTTAGAAACTATAGGAAGTGCTGATTATAAAAATAGAAAAAAAACAAATAGTATTTTAATAATATATGATGTATTAATGTATATTGTTTTATTTTTAATATTTACTTATATATTTCTTGCTGTATATTTTACATTTAATATATCATTTGATTATATTTTCATGTCATTTTTATTAGTATATTTAATTTTCAATTTGGGAAAACCTGTTATTCAAAAATCATTAGATTTAGAGAGATATCACTCAATAAAAAAGATAATCTTAAATGAAAAATTAAAAAAAGATATAAAGAATAAAGATATAAATATAAATGAAATAAAATTAGAAAATATAGGATTGAATTATACTGATGATATTAACAACAGCTTATTGGCAAATATTAATATAACTTTTAAAAAAGGGGATATAACCATTATACGAGGAGACAATGGTTCTGGAAAAACAACATTATTAAAAATAATAATGGGTATTTTAAAACAAACTTATGGTGAAGTGATATATTATAATAATAAGCACGAAAAATTAAATAATAAGAAAGATAATATTTTATCGAAAATAAGCTATTTTTCTTATGAACAATATTTAAATTATTCTTCTATTAAGAAGAATATAAATTATAGTATTTACAAAGAAAAATCAAATAATGATATTAATAATTTATTTGATTTAAATATCGATAAACAAATATTTTATAATGGAAAGAATTTGTCGTTGGGAGAAAAACAAAAAGTATTATTATCTCGTTGTTTAAATAAAAAAGCTGATGTTTATATATTAGATGAACCAACTTCAAATTTAGATCTTAAAACAAAAAAGCTACTGTTAGACTATATATTAAAAATAAAGAAAGAATCTATAATAATAATAGTTACTCATGATAATGATTTTAATGAAATAGCAAATAATATAATTAGTTTAAATGATTACTAGAAAGAAGGGAAAAATAATGAAAAAGATTTATTTAATAATTGGATCTATATTAATATTATTTTGTGTTGCTGCTGTATTCAAATTATATGGAACAGGATATATAAGAATAGGAAAGGTAGAGTCAGATTTTGTAGTATTATCTAATGGAGAATATGAAGTAGGAAAAGATTTAAATTTAAAATTAGGTGAATACGCTATATATGCAAAACAAGGAGCAGGAGAGGTAACTATTGACAATGAAAAATATTATTTAGTTGACGATTTATATAAAGAAGCAAAAAAACAACCTGAACCTGTGCAAAATGGTGTGATATATGAAGAAAGTCCTAAGATAAAATTGGTTGAAAACACAAAAATTAAAGTAATAGGGGATAAAGAATTTTCAATTTCATTTGTTAGGAGATAAAAATAATGTTAAATATTAATAATTTAAGTAAAAAATATGGAGAACAAGTTGTACTAAATGATATTAATTTAACGGTTGATAGTCCTCAAATTATTGGACTTGTTGGAAATAATGGTTCGGGAAAAACAACATTATTAAAATGTATTTCAGAATTAATTACTGAATATACAGGAGAAATTGATTTACAAAGTAAGCTATCTTTTTCAATTGAAACGCCTACATTTTTCGATAATTTAAGTGTATTATATAATTTAAAAATTTTTAATAGTATTAACAAAGATAATGTAAAAACATTAGATGAAATTTATGATATTTTAAAAAAAGTTAAATTATTAGATGCGAAAGATAAAAAATTTAAAGAGTTATCTTTGGGTATGAAACAAAAATTGAGTTTAGCTAGAATCTTATTGACTGACAGTAATATTATTTTATTAGATGAACCTTTCAATGGTTTAGATATTTTAACAAAACATCAATTGAAACAAATAATTATAAAATTAAAAATAGAAGGTAAGATTATTATTGTTTCTAGTCATATATTAGAAGAATTGGGTGAAATTTCTGATAGTATATGGTACTTAAAAAATGGAGTTATAGAGAATAAACTCAACTTAAAAGATCATAATAGAATATATACAATGAAGATAAATAAAGCAGAAAATATTGAAGAAATATTAAAAAATATGCTTGATATAAAAAAACAAAGCTCAGAAGAAGGATATATCAAAATAAAGGCATTTATAAACGAAGAAGATATTTATAAAACATTAAACAAATTAATCAATTCCAATATACAGGTAATAGAATATTATGACACTACTAATAATATTAGTGATTTTATTTTAGATAAAGAAAGTGGTGAATAAAATGATTAAATTTTTAAAATCCGAAATAATTAAAAATTATTCCAAAAAAACATTTTGGTTAACTATAATTATATACTTAATTGTACTTTCTATTGCTACATATAGTTCAAACATAGAAAATTCATCTTCTGTTTTTAGAGTTTATTCTACGTTTATCATATTTTATTTATCTATGAGTTTTATTATTTTATTTGGAGAGATATTAGAAAAAGGGATTATAAGATATTATTTAGAATATTATAGTCGAAGTAATATAATTATATATATATATATCAAATATATTGGTGTATATTGTCTTTTGAACGGCATGTTCATTATGTTCAATTATAAATATATAAATATTAGTGACATGTTGATATATTTGATAATATTCACGTTATATCTTGTTATTAATATGAACTTATTAGTAATATTTAATAAAGCTGGTATAGCATTAGTAAACTCAATAGTATTAATGTGGGTAATCCCAAATATTATTAATTTTGTATTTAGAGATACTGTAGTATATAATTATCAACTATTTTATTATTTGTCTCCCGATTCATTTAACCAAATAAATTTATTGCAATACGTTACTATTCCTAGTATATATATACTAATATTTTTCTCTTTATCTATATATTTATTTAAAAAGAAGGTGTATTAAATGAAAAAAATAATGTTCTTATTATTTTCAACAATATCAATAGTTTTGTTTATATATTTTATATTTACCATCCATATCACGAATGTTAAGCCCGAATTTTCTTTTTTAAAAAATAATGATATTGATTATCTTGAAAAAAATGAAATTCTTTATTATGGAAGTACGACATGTCAAGCATGTCAAGCATATAATAAAGTATTAAAGCAATATCAAGAAGAATCAAATACAAAAATTTATTATTGGGATGCCAAGAAAATGGAAATTATAAATGAAGCAGCTAAGATTAAAGTATATAATACACCAACAGTAATCATAAAAAGAGATAATGTCATTAAAACATTAGAGGGTTATCAATCACTAGCAGATTTAAAACATTTTATCAAAAATGGAGAATAGAATATGGTGAGAAAATTTACAAATATTTTTTTGTTGATTAGTTTAATTTTTAATATATTATTTTCAATGAATTATTTTGAAATATTTGATGTAGATAAACATGTAACTGATGAAAATAATATAAGGAATCATTTGAATAGTTTAACAATAAAGAATTTTGAAGATGATTATAATTCTGGTAAAAAATTAATTATTTATTTTGGAAGGGACACTTGTGTTGATTGTACCAATTTTAATAAATTCTTTGTAGGATATATAGAAGATAATTATAGGTTAAATAAAACAATGTTATATGTGGATGTTCAGTCTATTTATAATGATAAAAAATTATGGGAAAACTTTAAAAAATCTTATGGTATCAAAGGAACTCCTAGTATAGTAATTTATAATAATAAACATCTTATCTCAAAATTAGATTTTGAAGAAACAGGTGGATTTTCTTCGAAGGATTTAGAGAATTGGATAAAATCAAATCAATTAGCTGAATGAAAATTATATGAATAAACAAATAAATATTAATTAAATAGGGATAATACAAGATCTTCTAAATACTTGTTAGAAGTTATTAAAGATAAATAAGATGTAATTACTAACACTACCTTATAAAGAATTGTTAAATAAAATAATATTAAATTATATGACTATTTCTCGTGGATTGTCAACACTTATCTGAAC
>NZ_JBZXTS010000057.1:0-7926 GCF_058895785.1 Staphylococcus sp. B1(2026) | reverse complement strand
TTTTTTAATGTTCAATCAAAAAATATGCTACATCGCAATTAATTCATTCTAAAAATAAAGCGACAAACATTTTATGATTTGGTAAAATAAAGAATAGCAAATAAATTAAAGGAAGAGTGTCTATGAAACAATGGTTTTATCAATATGTAACACGTCTGCAAATCGTTTTATTTAGCTGTTGTTTAATTTTAGCGATTGCATATCCTTTTAAATATATTGGAGAGTTACAACCACTATTATTACTTGTGATGGCACCAATGATGCTTTTACTTGTCAATCAATTATTAGCTAAAATAGACAAAATCAAATCCATTCATTATTGGGTAATTGGATTATATGTGGTCGTAGTTAGTTTACAATTATTGTTATTTACTTTATTCCCAGCTGCAACAGCATATAATGATGGTGCACAAATAAAAAATGAAGCTTTATCACTCTATTATACTGGGACATTTTCAGGAGAACGTTATTTTTTAACTTATCCAAATAATATTAATATCACATTATTATTATTTGCTGGGTATAAATTATTACCATTTCTTAACTTTTATCAAATAGATCACTTAATGACTTTCATTAGTTATCATATTATGTTAGTGAGTATGTTAATTGTAACATATCGTCAATTTAATTTATATCAAGTAGTTAAACTACTCATCTTATTTTTAATGACTTTACCACTCCATATTTATTTATTATATTTTTATACAGATACAATGGTATGGTGGGTACCGGCGACTATTCTATTAATTATTGGTTGGAAAAAACATGATTATACAATAAATTATGTACAGTTCATCTTATTATGCAGTCTACTGATTGTGGGTTATCTGATCAAGCAAAATATTGTCTTATTATTACCTGCATTAATGATCTATTTATGGTATTGTGGGGCATGGAAAAAATCAGTAATGTTATTGATGACTTTTATTTTGGCGATACAATTAATATCGCCTATGATGACGCATGTACAATCTAAATATGGATTTTATCAAGATGATCATTATCGTTTTCCTTATGTGCATTGGGTTATGATGGGCATCAGTGACTCAACTTTTTATAATTGGCATGATTATCAGTATACTTATCAGCAACCTACGTATGAAGATAAAGTGCATGCTGATTTACAATTAATCAAAGAAAGATTGGTAGAACGACCATTATGGCGTACATTATTAGTGCCATTCATCTCTTTAGATACAACATGGTCTGAAGGTACATTATATGCAGTTAATTCTGTGAGAGTGAATACAGAAGGTAATGATCAACTATGGTCTTGGTTATTAGGTAATCAAAAACAAGTTGTTTTATATTTAATGCAATTAATTTATATTGTTGTATTAAGCAATTTAGTCATGAGTTTAAGACGGATCAACCCTAACAAGAAAATATATATGTTTTTACAAATTATTTTGTTAGGTGTCATGACATTCCATATGTTTTGGGAATCTAATCCTAGATATATTGTTATTTGGTATCCATTTATCTTATTATTGTCGTTGCATCATCCAGTGAAATTAGCTATCAAATGGCCGACAAAAATGATGACCACAGCAGTTATACTAATATTTACAGTTATTGCTTATATGGCTACAACACGGACACATTATGCTATTTATCATGATTATTTTGTGAAAACAGGGATACAAAATAGTGCGTATGCAACAGACTATTATTTAAAACAACAACAAATGATTCAGCAAGCTAAAGTTATTCGACAAACTTTTCAAAGTCATCAAACATTTAATGTTATTAAAATTATTGCTACTAGTAGTGATATAAGTCAATATCAAGTACAATTAAAAGATTTAGCCTCTCAACAAATTATTTGGCAACAAATTGTAACGCAAGAGGATTTTAAATATAATAAAAAATTAAAGACTTCTGAATTAGTGTTATCATTTAAAACAATTCAACCGGACTCTGCCAAACAGTATCAATTAATATTGAATCGTAGACAAGGTCAATGGCAAGTGGCATTATCACCAAATCAATATTTAGATAGTTACACGCAAGGTCAAGTGCAGTTAGATGGTCACATATTATCGACACAAGATTTGATATTTTCAGTAGGAAAGGAATAATAATGAATAAACAACTTATGCAAGGTATTATCATCATGATTATGAGTGCAGTGTTGACATCAGTCGGTCAACTATTTTGGAAATTAGCAATGAGTGAGATTAATCTTTATCTTTTAATGGGATTTGTTTGTTACGGCTGTGGGGCTATCTTTATGATTGTAGCTTTTAGTAAAGGAGATATTTCTATTTTACATCCTTTGATGAGTATTGGTTATATTATGAGCATTGGTTTAGCCGCTATTGTCTTACATGAAACAATATCTATCATGAAAGTAGTAGGGATTGTGATTATTATTATAGGTATTTATATTATTGCACGTGGAGGATTGAAACATGATATTAATAATTAGTTTAATATTAATGACTATCACGGGTGCAATAGGTGCCTTATTGCTAAAATATGTTTCCATACAAAACACGAGAATAAAACAATTATTGGTATTAAGTTGTGGTGGTGTATTTTATATAATCAGTGCCATTATTAATATTCTCACTTTAAAGCATTATGATTATTCTATTGTTTATCCAGCAACAGCTATTTCATTTATTTGGACGATAGTATTAGGACGTATCTTTTTAAAAGAACATATTACAAATTATAAAATAATCGGTTGTATCTTGATTATTTTAGGTACGTATTTTCTAACACAATAATAAAGGAGAACAATTATGTACTTTGTATATAGTATTATCGCATTCATATTATTTGCTTATATTGTATTTATAGGGAGTGCTATAACAAAAATTTTAAAATTACCTGCACATAATGGCGCAACATATGTCGTTATCGGTATTTTAGTGACCTCAACTTTACAATGGTTAATTGCCATGCCACTACAATTGTTTCACTTATCATGGTCAGTTTATTATAAAATCATGTTAATACAAATGATTATTAGTTTAGGGATCGCAATCATTATTCATTGGCGATTACCAAAACAATGTCATTGGCGTCATTATATTAAGCATCACTGGTTTGTATGGTTAATGGTGGCCTTATCTAGTGTTATTTCATGGATAGATACACTACCTTACAATCTTTATAATTACTATGATGATGGTTTTTATTTATCTCGAATAGGGACACAAATAGGTGTCGATAAATTAGCAAATTATGATAATTACACAGGCTTATTTAGCGAATTGACATTAGATAGAGTGTTAACAACTTATGAAATTAAAAATAGTTTTTGGCTAGCACTATTTAATGTAGAATTAATACCTTTTGTACGCATTAGTTGTGTCATTTTAGCTTATTTATTAATTTATCATAGTTTAGTTTGGGCGATTGCACAGTTAAAATTATTACCGAGCTATTGGGTACAGTTCGTCTTATCAAGCTTATGTATTTATCTCGTTTCAGCAGCTTATTTAGGTTACATCATGTTTTTTAGAAGTTGGGATAATTGGCAATTTATTTCAGCTTCATATTTCGGTGGTAATTTTGTTCGTATTGTCGCGTTACCTCTATTTATTGGGTGTGCCTATTATTGTCGTCAAGTGTCTTCAATATTGATAAATAGTATTATTTACATTATGCTCTGTATTACTTTAATGAGTTATTCTAGTATGTCAGTCAGTTATATTATTATTGGCTCATTAATCATGTATATTGTGAATTATCAATATTTAAAAATAAAGAAATTGTCTGTTATTGCTTTAGTGATGCTTGTCACTTTGTTTTTAATCAATACTTTATTGGGCGTATCGAGATTAATACATCATCCTTATTATTTTAATGATGTGTATATAGAATATGTTAAAAGCTTTTTAAGAATTTATTCAATTAGTTTATTAATATTATTATGGGTAGGTTATTATTATGTACCTTTAAAAATAAAGCAAAAATTTAAAAACATGGTCACTTCATTGACAATTATTATTGTCACCAATGTCAGTTACATTTTAGTACCTTTAATGTTATGTTTGGCTTCAGGTTATATGTTTGTTGCTGCAAGATTAGGCACTTCATTACAAATGTTGCTCGTATTATTAGTTATGATAATTTGGCTAAACTATGGGATACATCATCAAAAAGCTCAGTATTTAGTGTTAGGGCAAGGTATGCTATTTAGTTTTTTCTTTATATTAACTTATATAACAATGCCAAGCAGTCAATGTTCTGAGCAACGAAATGGATGTCAAATACCTGATGTCAAAATGACTGCCTTACAACAACCACAAACAGATAATGCCATTACACAATTACATCAATTTATTGAAAAAAATCAACTTAATACGACATTTATTGCACCTAATGTTATAGAAAATGGTCAATATGATATTCAATTTGCAGTACAATTGCGTAGTGTCAAAGGTGCACAACCTAAAATTCTTAATTTATATGACAAAAATAAAATTGATGATAGCATTATTGATAATCTAGAAGATTATTTACATGGGGACACAACATTTTTATTAGAAGAAACTTATCATTTATTAGAACAAGCACAATACATTGTACTTGATGAATCACAATTAAAAACATTAGATGAAGCGGGTGTAATTTATCAATCTCAAATGATCTTACAATTTAATAATAAAAACTATGTATTAATTGAAATAAAAACGACTTGAGAAAAGATTGAATGATCTTATCTCAAGTCGTTTAATTATTATTCTTTTGTTACATATTTAAAGAACATTGTACCAACAGGATTCGGTTGAATATTTTTAATATTATCTTGTGCTAATGAAATATGATCTTGATAATAAATAGGTGAAATTGGCATCTCATCCATTAATAATTGTTCAGCTTGATTTAATAAAGCTAAACGTTTTTCAGCATCTTGCTCGTCATTAGCCTGTGTTAATAATGTTGTATAATCAGCATTGATCCATCTTGTATGTGTGTTTTCTGGTTTTTCAAAAATATTTAAGAAAGCAATTGGATCATTATAATCAGCTACCCAGTATAAACGACTTGCCTCAAATTGTCCTTCTCTTAGACTACTTAAATAAACATTCCATTCAGTATTATTAATTTCTACATTAATACCTAATTCTTTTTTCCATTGTTCTTGTATAGCTTGAATAATTCTTTGATTTAAATCGTCAGTATTAAAAGATAATTTAATCGTAATATCACTTGGTTTTGATTTACCTAACTCAGTTAAAGCTTGATTTAAAGCTGCTTTAGCTGCAGTGACATCATGATCTTTAAAATAACCTTCTTTATGGTAACCAGGCATAGTAGGCGATGTTAAACCTTGAGCAACAGCACCTGCCTTAACAATATTTTTAACGATTTCTGCACGATTAATGGCTAATCCTAAAGCACGTCTTAAATGTTTATTAGCTAATAACTCTTGTTTAGTATTATATTGAATCCAATAAACTGATGCAAAATCATGGCGAATAATTTTATTGTTTTGTTTTAAACTATCTATCGCATCAGGTGTGATTTTTTGAAACGGTGAACCTATAAAATCAATAGCTTTAGATTGGAACATATTTACAACAGTATTAGAATCAGGCACAATTTGTACATTAACACCTTCTAATTTAACATTAGCAGCATCCCAATAACTATCATTTTTTGATAAAATAAATTGTTTATTATCTTCACGTTTATCTAATTTAAATGCAGAAGATACTACAAAAGTCTCAGCTTTTTTATACCAATCAGGATTGGCTTTATCAATTTTACTATTAATAGGATAAAATGGTTTAGATGATAATGCTTCTAAAAAATAGGCCGTAGGATGTTCTAAATTAACTTCTAATGTTTTATCATCAATAGCTTTAACACCAATTTCATCGATACTACCATGGTTTTCGGTATAATTTTTAGCACCTTTAATAGGGTATAGTTGATAAGCATAACCTGCTTTAGTTTCAGGTGTTAACGTTTTTTTCCAAGTATACTCAACATCTTGCGCAGTAATTGGGTCACCATTTGACCATTTAGCCTCTCTTAAATGAAATGTATAAGTTTTACCATCTTCACTTACTTCATATTTTTCTGCTAATGCAGGTACAATTTTACCTTGAGGATCTAAACGCATTAATCCTTCGAACATCTGATCAATAACAGCACCTGAAGGCGTATCGTCAGCTAGTTGAGGATTTAATGTTGCAGGACTAGCATTCAAAGCAACATTTAAAACTTTATCATTAGTAGAAGCTGTATTACCACAAGCCAATAAGATACTACTAGATAATACAGTTACAGCAGTTAAAGCGAAAAATTTTTTATTCATATTTTTTCTCCCTAATTCACATTATTTTATGAAAATCAAATCCGACTTTGTTTATATGAATTATAATAAGTGATACAATTCATCAAAGCAAGTTTTCTGCCTTGTGAAAAAGACTAATAAAATGATGTTTTTTAGTTTAAATAACTAATTAATATAATTAAGATCATCTATTCATAAAACGAGAGATAAATTATTATTTAAATAGCATTACAGATATTTAAAATATGAGAAAGTAGTAAAGTAAGTTATATGAAAATAAGAATTACAATAATTAGGTTTATCCTTCAGAAAATATAAATGAACTAATCTATTATTTATTTTTTAATTTATTTATGTTATATTCATGAACAAATCCTATAATCATATCAATAATAAATAATATCAATATGAAAATATCTAGATGACCAACAAAATAAACAGTTGAAATAATAAATAAGATCACAAAAATAAAACAATGTATAAATACCGATTTTTTACTAGTTAATATAAATATCATAATTCTAATCATCTCCTATAATATCTCTTCTTAAAGCTATATAAGAAGGTTCATTTTTTACAGCACAAATACTAAGTTTATAATTTTGTTTGTATTATAATAGCTTCATCTAAAATTGTCATAATGTTTCATAAATGCTTATTTTATTTATTTTTCTAACAATGTATCTTTTGGATTGTTAAATGTAAAAGCATTTAATCTTTTTTTAATGCGAGATATCATCATCTTACACTAGAAAATGGAAATAAGATAGAATTTTAAACAAACAAAGAATAAGCAAAAATCTTAGTTTAGTATCATTTCCAATTTACAGATTTATGTTGATTATAATATAAACTACAAACTATCGTCTTTAGGACATTATCACATGTGAATGAGAAATTCATAAAAAAATTAAAAAAACTATGTCAACGATTTTTGATTATGTCCTGAAAATTTAAAATTATAGGTGATGCGGAATAAAGAATTCGAACCTACCGCGCCACCGCTTGCTACACCTGTCAGTTAGTGTTATTTTATATGATTTTCACTCTAACTTAGTTAGTGTTTTATAAAATAACACTAACTAACAGGTTTATTTTTTAGATTTGTCAATACATGATAATACGATATTTTCTATGTTACATACTTTTTCGTTTGTGTTTTTCTCTATCAAATTCTTCTTGTGTTATCCCTCTCTTTTTTAAATATTTCATAAATGAACTATATTTCCATGGATGATGCATAGGCGGCGTATAAATACGTTTTTTTGTTATCTCTGACGAGGATATCGGTGTTGTATCAAAGTTTTTTGAGTGTCTTTCATGCGTTTCTAAACGTTTTGTCGCAAATAATTCATCACGTATACTTGCAAAAATTGAACCATCAAATGCTTTGATGACTAATACTCTAGTTCCTTTATTAAAATATTTTTCTACACCAGAAAATGTGATGGGTAAATAATAATTATTTTGAAATTGAAAATGATGTCCTGAATTGATTTTTCTCTGATTAAGTACACCTAAAATAATATTTAAATTAGCAGAAGAAGGTGCCTTTTCAAATACAGATGTGATATGATGTAAAGGAAGGGCGAACTTTTGATTGAATTTTTTTATGTAGGAGTTTAAAAATTCATTCGCTTCCTTAACAGAGGAAATTTTAT
>NZ_JBZXTS010000056.1:0-7942 GCF_058895785.1 Staphylococcus sp. B1(2026) | reverse complement strand
ACTTAATCAACATCTACAAAGACATTTATTTTACCTTTTAGACGTGCTTATGATTTAATCGCGTTAAAGTAAAATCATTAAAAAAGAGATGAAGAGATAGGAAGAGAATTGAAATTTGAAGGCAAAATGACAATCAAGAGAGTATTCATAAGGTTGGCATTTGTTATTTAATTCTTATTAAGTTTGTTTATTAACCTCTCCTTTTTAAGATAGATTTTTTTTAATAATTAATTATTAAAAAAAATCTATCTTAAAAAGGTTGACAGTAGTGTTAATTTATGATATATTTAGCTCAAATTCTTAATAGATTTTTTTTAATAGTGCAATATTAAAAAAAATCTGTGGAAAGGAGGAGCTAATGTTAAAAGAAATTGCAACATTGTGCACAATAGGATCATTTTGTCTAGAAATAATCCAACTATTCATAGGTAAAAGAAACTAAGTGCAAACTAGTGGTTAAGAGTAGTGACTACTGCTCTTTCCTTTATTTTTTACTAACTCATTATACTGTTAAAAAAATAAAAATGCAAGTACTGAGGAGAAAAAATGAAAAAATTAAGAAATTACGTTAAGTTTATACAAGGGATAAATCCTACTGTAGTAAGGAAATATCAGAGTTCAAATGATATTATCTATTATGACCATGCATCATTTAAAGCAGATTATGATTGGGAAGAAATAATAAGTGATAAAGAAATAAATAATAATGATGAATTATCCTTATTAGAAGGTGATGTTATAATTAATAATGCAACGCAATTAGCTGCGATAGTTCAAAAAGCTAATGCTGGAAAAATCCCTTCGCTGAATTTTACTAAAGTTGACTTTCTTAATAAGGGATTAGACAAAAAATATTTTGTGTGGTTATTTAATGAATATAGTGAAGTGCAAAGACAAAAACAAAAAGAAATTCAAGGAAATGGACTTATAACTAGAATTCCTATTAAGTCATTAAGTAATATTAAGATTCCTATTATCGCTATTGAAGAACAGCATAAAATCGGAAAAGCGTATATTGAGTCAAAAAAACTTCGAAATAAGTTGATTAAATCTACACAATTAATTGAACAATTTACAAATTCAATTTTAGAGAATAATTTTAAGGAGAAAAAGTTATGAGTAAGGCAAAGCTAGAAGCAGAATTTGAAGAAGAGTTTATTGATTATTTAACAAAAATTGGTGAAACTAAACAATGGAAATATGAAAAGAATATAAAGACAATTGATCAATTATGGGATAATTTTAAAAAGATTCTGGAAGAAAATAATAAATCAAGATTAATAGGTAACGAAATTCTATCAAAAACAGAATTTAGCCAGGTTAAAAAGATTATTAGTGAAATCAATTCGCCATATGAAGCAGGACAATTTTTATATGGTGTTAATGGTACTTCTCAAGTGGAAATTGATCTTGATAATGGTAAACATGTTTTTCTAGATATTTTTGATCAGACGCAAGTTGGTATTGGTAATACTGTTTATCAAGTTGTTAATCAGATAAGATGTCCTAGAGTAATGAAAGATAATCATGATAGAAGATTTGATGTAACTTTGTTAATCAATGGTTTACCAATTATTCAAATTGAATTGAAAAATGCATTGAGAAATATTAATGAGGCATTAAATCAAATGGAACAGTATATTGTTGAGAAACAGTATACAGGTATTTTTTCAACAATACAAATTTTAATAGCAATGAAAGAACATGAAATTCGTTATATGTCTAATACAACACAAGATAAATTTAATCGTGCATTTGCATTTAATTGGCAAGATGAGAAGGATGCTAAACCAGTGCGTTCTTGGAAAGAATTTACTGATAAAGTATTATCTATTCCAATGGCACATGATATGGCAACAAGATATATGATTTTAGATGGGACTAAAAATAAAGAAAGTATTAAAGTGATGAGACCTTATCAAGTTTATGCAACAAGGCGTGTTATTGAGAAGGTGAGTGCATTTGATTTTAACTATGAAGATGGTAAATTAGGCTATATTTGGCATACGACAGGATCTGGTAAAACAATTACTAGTTTTAAAACAGCTTGGTTAGCAAGTCGATTACCGAAGGTGAATAAAGTTATATTTTTAGTCGATCGTGTTGCATTAACTAATCAAACAGCTGATGCTTATAAAGCTTATGATCCTGTTGCTGGTTTTGAAAGTAAAACGGGTGTTATTGCAGATACAGCTAACATTATGGATTTACATAGAAAGTTAACTAGAAAAAGTGATAAAAATATAATAGTAACAAGTATTCAAAAAATGTCTACTTATGTATCACGTGATATATTTAAGCCAATAAATGAGAATATTTTATTTATTGTAGATGAAGCACATCGTTCCACAGGAGATGGTATTAAAGGCGAGGGTATGCTTGAATCAATCAGAAAAGCTTTTCCAACAGCTGGATGGATAGGATATACAGGTACACCTAAATTTCCAGCAACAAGGGAAATATTTGGAGATGCGCTACATACATATACAATTAAAGAGGCGATTGCTGATAAAAATGTTTTGGGATTTAATGTTGAATTTAAAGAAACCATTGTGCCACCTGAAAATCCAACAGCAGAGGATATAGATGATAATATTAAAGCGAGTGTTTATGATATTAGTGAAGAACACGTAAATTTAGTTGTGCAGGATATTTTTGATAATTGGAAACAACGTTCAAATAATGGGAAATATAATGCATTATTTACTATTCATGTGGGTGGTAATAAAGCAAGTACACCAAGAGCAATGGAATATTTTGATAAATTTGAAGAAATTAATGCAAAAAGAAAAGAAGATAGATTAAAAGTTGCGATTAGTTTTTCTATGGATACAAGTAATGGTGATAATCAATTAAGAACAAATAAAAATTTACAGCGTGCCATCAAGTCGTATAATAGAATGTTTGGAACTGCTTTTGATATAACAACAGTTAAGCAATATACAGAAGATTTAGCACGTAGACTAAATAAAACAGCTGATGATCAACAGTATTTAGATTTAGTGATAGTAGTCGATCAACTTTTAACTGGATTTGATGCACCTGAATTAAATACATTATATGTTGATAGAACATTAAAAGATGGTAATTTAATTCAAGCTTACTCACGCACAAATCGTATGCATAAGTTAGTAGATAAACCATTTGGTAATATTGTCAATTATAGATGGCCAGTGCAAAATGAATATGAAATGAATGAAGCATTTGCAAAATATTCAGATCGAAATTTTGCAAATAAACAATTATCATTGGAAGAGTTAAAGTCAATTAATGAAGATTCAAGCATTATTTCTAAACCTTTTGGGATTGTTCAATCTGAGATGCAAGAAGTTGTTAAAAAAATAAATGATTTAACAGATGGATTTGTGCAATTACCTCCTAGTGAAAAAGCACAAGAAGAATTATTTGAAGAAATTAAAGTGTATAGTCGACTATTAGGACAATTAAAACAATATACCAAAGATGATGAAGGCAATGATATTTCAGCTTATGATAATTCGGATAAATTTTATGAACTTATAGGAATAACAGAAGAACAAGAAATTATTTTGACAACTGTTTTAGTGAATGAATTAAAACAAATAAGAGCAGAGAAAGAAGATGTTGATATTTCGCAAATTGATCTTTCAATGGTACATATTAATGATGTTAAGATAAATTATGATTATTTAGTTGATTTGATCGCTCAAATGGCAGATGAAATTAATGAAGAAAAGCTGGTAGAAGCAGCAACAACAAAATCAGAGATTAATATAGAAGTGGCAAAGATTGAAAGTCATAAAGAAAGAGAAAAATTATTAAAATTTGTAGATAAAGTATTTGACAAAGAATTCATCTTTGATAACTATCCAGTACCACGTAATGAAACAGCTATGCGACACGCTATTGAGAAGTCACAAAAAGATAGTAATATAAAATTAATAACACAATTTATTCGTGAGTGGGGTCTAGATAATAGTATTAGACCAAAAGAACTTAATCAATTAATTAAAAAGCATAGAGTAGGACAAGATGATATGGACAAGCAAGGTGAGATAACAAAAATTATGAATGAAGCTAAGGATTACTATAAAGAGATAGCTTCAGAAGAAATTTCTGCATATTCTTGGATAAAATATCGCAATGAATTTAGAAAATCTATCTATAATTTGGCAGATGATATCATGAAAAATGAATAAACACACTTTTAAAATGTATAAATATAATTAATCTGAGTATTAATGATAGGAGATTTAAAATGAGTGATAAAATGAAGCAAGAACCGTTGATTAGATTTAAAGGATTTACTGACGCTTGGGAACAGCGTAAGTTGGGGGAAGTGGCAGAGATTATTGCAGGTGGAGATGTTGATAAAATTAAATTAAAAAATATAGGTAAGTATCCTGTATTTGCAAATAGTTTAAAAAAAGATGGATTGATTGGTTACTATACAAATAGTTATAAAATTAAATATCCTGCAGTCACTGTAACTGGACGTGGAGATGTTGGTCATGCTAAGGCAAGAAAAGTTAATTTTACACCAGTTGTTAGATTATTAGTCATTAAATCAAGTCATGACGTTGATTTTTTAGAAAATGTTATTAATAATAAAAAAATTTTAGTTGAATCAACAGGTGTCCCACAATTAACAGCTCCACAATTAAGTAAATATAAAATAACGTACCCTAAATTACAGGAGCAATCAAAAATCGGAAATTTCTTCAAACAATTAGACAATCTCATCACTCTTCATCAGCGTAAAGTGGAATTGATTGAAAAAAACAAGAAAATTTTAAGCAAGAAAATGTTTCCTATACATTTATATAGTGAATCTGCATTAAGGTTTAATGGTTTTTATAATGAATGGAGTATTGATAAGTTAGGAAATATGACAAATATAAAAACTGGAAAAAGCGATTTGCAAGATGCTAGTAAGAAAGGTCAATATCCATTTTTTGTTAGATCGGAAAATATAGAGAGGAGTAATAAATATATTTTTGATGGGGAAGCAATTCTAATACCTGGTGAAGGTAAGTTGGGAGATATTTATCACTATATAAATGGGAAATTTGATTACCATCAAAGAGTATATAAAATAAGTGATTTTAAAAATATTGATGGGAAATTTGTATTATATTCATTGAAAAATAATTTTAAAAAACATGCTTTAAAATACACAGTAAAAGCAACGGTAGACTCATTGAGACTACCTATGATGACAGAGTTTGAAATAACTTTTCCTGAGATTGAAGAACAAAAGAAAATTGGAGAATTATTTTTTGATTTAGACAAACTTTTAGTGTGTTATAAAGATGAACTATTTATATTCAAAGCTTTAAAACAAACACTTTTAAAATCAATGTTTGTATGATATTGATGAAGTAGATTTTATTTGATAAATCTCATCACTCTTCATCAGCGTAAAGTGGAATTGATTGAACAAAATAAAAATAATCTATTGATAAAAATGCTAGCAAACAATAATAATGTAATTCCACTATTAAGATTTAAAGGAATGATGCATAAGTGGAATTTAGAAAAAATAGAAAATATATTTACAATAACACGAGGAAAAGTATTATCTACAAAAAAATTAAGTTCTATTAAATCTTTGGATGCACCATATCCAGTATATTCATCTCAAACAAAAAATAATGGGTTACTGGGTTATTACAAAGAATATTTATTTGATACTGCTATAACTTGGACAACAGATGGTGCAAATGCAGGTAAAGTAGATTATCGACTTGGAAAATTTTACAGTACCAATGTAAATGGAGTATTATTGTCAACAATAGGATATGTCAATAAAATCAATGCAGAGATTATAAATCGAGAAGCTTGGAAATGGGTTACTAAAGTTGGTAATCCAAAATTAATGAATAATGTTATGAGTAATATAGAAGTTTTAATGTCTCCTAGTTTAGAAGAGCAAGAAAAATTATCTGGTTTTTTTCTAAAACTAGATGAATTATTGAAATATGAAGATAATAAATTAAATGTATTAAAAAATATAAAACAAACACTTTTGAAATTAGTGTTTGTATAATTATGATAAATTAAAGGAGATATATTATATGAGTAATGCAAAAGATATTACGAGCAAATTATGGGATATGGCAAATAAATTAAGAGGTACAATGGATGCAAATGAGTATAAAAACTATATTTTACCATTCATGTTTTATCGTTATTTATCAGAAAATCAAGATAGATATTTAAAAGATAATCATTTACAAGAATTTTATGAGATATCTGATGAAACAGATAAAAAAGAGTATTTAGAAGATATTGCTCATGGTATAGGATATGCAATTGACCCTGAATATACATGGGATAATATTATTAATAAGATAGAAAACCATAAAATCAAAGCAAGTGATTTTCAAGATATGTTTGATGCGTTCAATGAAAACGCAAAGATTAACACTGCTTCAGAAGAAGATTTTGAAAATGTATTTTCTGATGTTAATCTTGGAGATACGCGTTTAGGTTCATCAACAGGAGATCGTGCAAAAGCATTAAATGATATTATGTTAATGATTAATGATTTTAATTTTAAAGATGATTCAGGACATGATATTTTAGGTGATGTTTATGAGTATTTAATAGGACAATTTGCAGCTAATGCAGGTAAAAAAGGTGGAGAATTCTATACTCCACATGAAGTGAGTAGAATTTTAGCCAAATTAGTTACATTAAACTATAAGAAAAACGATGAACAATTTAGAGTTTACGATCCAACAATGGGTTCGGGGTCATTACTATTAACGGTTCAAAATGAATTGTTAGGGGAAAACAGTAAAGACGCTGTTAGTTTTTATGGTCAAGAATTAAATACAACAACATATAACTTAGCACGCATGAATTTAATGATGCATGGAGTTAGTTATAAAAATATGGATTTAAGAAGAGCAAATACATTAGATCTTGATTGGCCTTTTGATAAAAAAGATGGTGTTGAAATACCAATGACCTTTGAAGCTGTTGTTGCTAATCCACCGTACTCACAAAAATGGGACATTAAAGATGTTGATCGTAGTAAAGACACTAGATTCAAAGGATTTGGTATAGCCCCGGCTTCAAAAGCTGATTATGCTTTTGTTTTACATGGTATTCATCACTTAGAAAGAACAGGGACCATGGCTATTGTATTACCACATGGTGTACTATTCCGTGGTGCGTCAGAAGGGCGTATAAGAGAAAATATCATTAAAGAAAATTTACTAGACGCAGTAATTGGTTTGCCAGCAAATCTTTTCTATGGTACAAGTATTCCAACATGTATATTAGTTTTTAAAGGAAGAGAAGCACGCAGTAACAATAGAGATATTTTGTTTATAGATGCATCAAATGATTTTGAAAAAGGAAAAAATCAAAATAAATTAACACAAGAAAATATAGATAAAATAATTGAAACATATAAAAAACGTGAAGATATTGAGAAATATGCTCATGTCGCTTCATTAGATGAAATTAAAGAAAATGATTTTAATTTGAATATACCGAGATATGTAGATACATTTGAAGAAGAAGAAGTTATGCCACTTTCTGAGATAGCAGTTGAGCTGAGAAAAGTACAACAAGAAATTGATGAGTCAACAAAAGAACTATTTAGTATGTTAAAAGAGTTAAGAGGTACAACACCAGAGGCAGAAGAAGAACTTAAAAAATTTATGGAATTATTAAGTGAATAAGTAATTTTATCAAAGAGCAGACAAGAAATTGTTTGTTCTTTTTTTATCAAAAAATCAATTGAAAAATATGTATAAAAATTCATAAGTATATACGTGAGAATCTAAAAAATTATTTTGATTAATATACAGAATTATGTGATTTTAAACAGAAAAAAATGAAAAATATATAATAAATACTAGAAAAAATATCTTCTAAGAATAAAATGACGATTTGTATAGTTAAAAAATTATAAAAATATTAACGCTTGGGAACAGCGTAAGTTGGG
>NZ_JBZXTS010000055.1:0-8495 GCF_058895785.1 Staphylococcus sp. B1(2026) | reverse complement strand
AGGCTACATCGCAATTAATTCATTTTAGCTATTGATTGACGTTCTATAATATATCTACTATGATTACAGTAGACTAATTAGGTAGGTGTAATCATGTGAAATTGTCAAAATTTAAATTATTAAAAGTACTTCGAATGTTTATTGCAACTATGGCTTCAATATGGCTAGCGACTTTATTAGATGTACAATTTGCTTTTACAGCAGGTGTCGTAGGTTTATTAAGTGTAATGGATTCTACTAAAGTAACAATTAAATCAGCTTGTCAGCGATTAATTTCTATTTTATTGGGCTTGCTCTTATCAATTGTGATTTTTTCATTATTTGGTTTTAATATGTGGGCATTTGGTTTGTTTTTAATTTGTTATATTATAGTTTGTTTACTATGTAATTTAATGATTGGTGTGGTACCAGGTGCTGTAATTATTGGACATATTTTAGCTGACGGAATGATAACGTGGGATATTATTTATAATGAAATTATATTGGTATTAATCGGGGTTATTGTTGCAAGTATTGTTAATTTATTTATGATTTCGCGTTTTAATGAAATTTTAATGTTAAGACAAGGTATTGAAAATAATTTACGTCAATTATTCATATTATTTTATTCTGAATTATATACGAGCGAGTATAAGCAAGAAATAGGACATCAAATTAAGCAATTAACGCATCAAGTTGATAAAGCTATTAAATTAACGAGAGAAGAGTATGATAATAAATTGCTTTTATCCAGTCGTTATGATTTACGATATTTTGAAATGAGACGTATGCAGTTAAATGTATTGGATGCCATGTATCAAAATTTATTTTTACTAAACACTACAAGTGAACAAAGTAAAATATTAGCTAATATTTTTTATTTAACTTCACAACAAATACGTGAACATAATTCAGGTGTACAATTAAAACAAATTATTAATAATTTTTATCAACATTTAACAATGAGTCGCTTACCTCAAACGAGAGAAGAGTTTGAAACACGTGCTATTTTATATCATTTACTAAGAGATATTGAAATTTATTTAAAGATTAAAACGAACTTTTATGAGAATATTTTAAGAGAACGTGGTGTTTTTAGTGATGATAACGTTTTAAATTAAAAAAATATATTTTTTTAACAATTAAGTAAGGAAAGTCTTGTTTTTTATGAATAATTTATGTTAGTATAACACTATCTATTTTGCATATATAATCGTAAGAATAAGGCTTACAAGTTTCTACCGCTTTACCGTAAATGAAGCGACTATACGCAAATAATAAAAAACAGCTAACACTATAGTAATGGATTACTATAGTAATTTCCCTAGCTTAATTATTATTGCGATAAAAGACTTTGTAGCCATTTCAGTGCTATGAAGTCTTTTTTGTATGCAAAATTAATAAAGAAAGGAAGTGTAGCATGGAACTGCTAAAACAAAGAGTACTACAACGAGGAAAGGTTTTTCCAAACAATGTCTTAAAGGTAGATTCATTTATTAATCATCAAATAGAAGCACCTTTAATGTATGAAATTGGTAAAACGTTTAAATCCTATTTCGGAGACAAACCCGTAACAAAAATTTTAACAATTGAAGCATCAGGAATTGCGCCAGCTATTATGGCGGCTTTAGCCTATGGTGTACCTATGGTTTTTGCTAAAAAAACAGTCCCGTCAACATTAAAATCGAATACATTTTATCAAACAGACATTTTCAGTTATACAAAAAATGTCACAAATACCGTTATTTTATCAAAAGAATATTTATCACCTTCAGATAAAGTGTTAATCATTGATGACTTTTTAGCTAATGGTGAAGCGGCTTTAGGGCTGAATGAGTTAGTTAAACAGTCTGGTGCAACAACAGTTGGTGTAGGTATTGTCATTGAAAAATCTTTTCAACCAGGACGTCAACGTTTAATTGATAAAGGTTTAGATGTGTGTTCTTTATGTCGTATTGCTTCACTTGATAATGAACAAATTAGTTTTGTAGAAGAATAGGAGTATATTAATGAAAAATTTGTTACTTAGTATTCAACATGTCTTGGCAATGTATGCAGGTGCTGTAATTGTGCCGATTATTGTAGCAGGTGCATTAGGTTTATCCGCACAACAAACAACATATTTAGTTGCAGTAGATATTTTTATGTGTGGGGTAGCTACATTTTTACAAGTTTATCGTGGTAAATTTATTGGTATTGGCTTACCTGTGGTTTTAGGTTGTACCTTTACAGCAGTTGGACCTATGATTGCTATTGGTAATGCTCATGGATTATCAATTATGTATGGTTCGATTTTTATATCTGGTTTAGCCGTGATTGTTATTGCACCATTCTTTGCTAAAGTTGCTAAATTATTTCCACCAGTTGTAACTGGAAGTGTTGTTACGATTATAGGGATTACTTTAATTCCAGTTGCAATGAATTATTCAGCTGGTGGTGTAGGTTCTAAACATTATGGAGATATGAAAAATATTTTTATTGCGCTAGTCACTTTAATTGTTATTTTAGTGTTATATCGTTTTACTAAAGGTTTTATTCGTTCAATTTCCATTTTAATAGGTTTAGTTGTAGGTACATTGTTAAGTGCTTGTTTCGGTTTAGTACAAACATCAAATGTAGCCATTGCGGCATGGTTACAATATCCATCTATCTTTAAATTTGCTAGTTTTGAATTTCATTTAAGTTCTATTATTACATTTATTATTGTTGCTATTGTGAGTATGATTGAATCAACAGGTGTTTACTACGCTTTAACAGATATTATTGGGCGTAAAAAACTTGAAGAAGAAGATTTACGTCGTGGTTATTTTTCAGAAGGTTTAGCTGTAATGATAGGTGCTTTAGTTAATGCATTCCCATATACAACATATTCTCAAAATGTTGGATTAGTTCAAATTTCAGGAGTTAAAACAAAAAAAGTAATGTATATGATGGTAGCTATTTTGATGCTAGCTGGATCAATACCTAAAATAGGTGCCTTAGCAACAATCATTCCTGAACCAGTATTAGGTGGTGCTATGATAGCAATGTTTGGAATGGTATTAGCTTATGGTGTTAAAATGTTAGGGCAAGTCGATTTTACAAAAGAAGAAAATTTAATGACTATTGCATGTTCAGTTGGAGTTGGTTTAGGTGTAACAACTGTACCGCAAGCATTAGCAAAAGTACCATCATATTTAACATGGTTAACAGAAAGTGGTATTGTATTAGGAACATTCGTAGCGATTATTATTAATTTATTTTTCACATTAAAAAATAAAAAATAGTTGTCTATCAATAATAAAATATAACACATAAAGTCAAAGTTAATTTAATTAGCTTTGGCTTTATCGTATGATGATATTAACAAAATAACTGTGATAGTACGTAATGTCGTACTTTACTTACTATCGTGGTTAGATTATAATATTAAAGCGATACCAAAAAATATATGAAGAGGTAAAAATATGAGAATCGTTGATATTATTGAAAAAAAACGTAATGGTGAAGCATTATCAACTGAAGAAATTAATTTCTTTGTTGAAGGTTATACAAATGGTAGCATACCAGATTATCAATCAAGTGCTTTAGCAATGGCTATTTATTTTCAAGATATGACTGATGAAGAACGTGCTGATTTAACTATGGCAATGGTTAATTCTGGTGATGTAATGAATTTATCTGCCATTCAAGGTATTAAAGTAGATAAGCATTCTACTGGTGGTGTAGGTGACACGACAACTTTAGTATTAGCACCATTAGTTGCATCAGTAGGTGTACCAGTTGCTAAAATGAGTGGCCGTGGTTTAGGTCATACAGGTGGGACAATAGATAAATTAGAATCATTTGAAGGTTTTCATGTAGAATTAACAGAACAACAATTTATTGACGCAGTAAACAAAGATAGTGTAGCTGTTATTGGTCAATCTGCTAATTTAACACCAGCAGATAAAAAATTATATGCTTTAAGAGATGTCACAGCGACAGTAGATACAATTCCATTAATTGCGAGTTCAATTATGAGTAAAAAAATTGCTGCAGGTGCTGATGCCATTGTTTTAGACGTTAAAACAGGGGCCGGTGCATTTATGAAAACTGAAGAAGAGGCAGTTAATTTAGCAAAAGCAATGGTACGTATTGGTAATAATGTTGGTCGTCAAACAATGGCCGTTATTTCTGATATGAGTCAACCTTTAGGTTATGCAATCGGTAATGCATTAGAAGTTAAAGAAGCTATTGATACATTAAAAGGACAAGGACCAGCAGATTTAACGACATTAGTTTATACTCTAGGTAGTCAAATGGTTGTATTAGCTAAAAAAGCTGAAACATTAGAAGAGGCCCAACAACTGTTACAAGCTGCTATTGAAGATGGTCGTGCTTTAAACAAATTCAAAGAATTTATTGGACAACAAGGTGGAAATGTCCAGCAAATTGATAATCCACAATTATTACCACAAGCGCCATATGTAACACCATTATTAGCTACTGAAGAAGGTGTTATAGCAGAAATCGTTGCTGACCAATTAGGTATTATAGCAATGCAATTAGGTGCTGGTCGTGCAACAAAAGAAGATACTATTGATTTATCAGTAGGACTCGTATTACGTAAAAAAGTAGGTGATACGGTTAAAAAAGATGATGTTTTAGTAGAAATTCATAGTCATACAGAAGATGTGACTAAAATAAAAATGGAGTTATTAAAATATATTAAGATTGCTAAAGAAGTCACTGTGCCGCCATTAATTTATCAAGTGATTACAGAATAGAGGTTAGTATGATAAAAGATCAATTAATTGATGTAGCCAATGAAGCATTAAAGCATGCCTATGTACCATATTCTAATTTTCCAGTAGGTGCAGCATTATTAACTGAAAGTGGTAAAATATTTACAGGCTGTAATGTCGAAAATGCATCGTTCGGTTTGACTAATTGTGCAGAAAGAACAGCGATATTTAAAGCTGTTTCTGAAGGGGAACGACAATTTAAATGTTTAGTCATTACTGGACAAACAAATGAAGCAATTTCTCCTTGTGGTGCCTGTCGTCAAGTAATTGCAGAATTTTGTGAAGCGGATATGCCTGTGATTTTAACTAATGCAACAAAATCAGAAGTCGTGGAAACAAATATTGGTACATTATTACCAGGTGCATTTAATCAAAAGAATTTAAAATAAATTATTGTAAGCTCGTCTAATTGATTAGGCGAGCTTGTTGTTACAATTATCTTAAATATAATAATTATACTTTTCAAGATTAAAAAATATGAGTATAATTAAATGAAGAGGTGAAGCATGAAAAAAATTATACGTAAACAAATTATTAATTTATTAACCAATTTACCACAATCTAAAAGAGAACAATATAGTTTATCATGTATTGAACAAGTCTTGGCAATGCCTGAATATCAACAAGCTAAAAATTTAGCACTTTATTTAGCAAATGATTTTGAATTGAATCTTGCAACGTTAATTGAAAAAGCGTGGCAAGATAATAAACAAGTACTTGTTCCTAAATGTGACTATACTACTTATACAATGCATTTTGTACCATTAAATTCATTAGATGATATAATTAGAGATGAAAAAAATATTTTAACTAGTCGTCAAACAACGATCATTAATGATATTGACTTTATGATTGTACCTGGTTTAGCTTTTAGTGAAACAGGGTATCGAATAGGCTATGGTGGTGGTTTTTATGACAAATATTTGGCACAATATCCTCAATTATTTACTGTAAGTTTAGCTATCTTACCTCAAATTACCGAGTTTGAACCAACGCATTTTGATATGCCTGTCAAAAGACTAATACAATCAAAAATTATATAAAGGATGAGGCCATGAATGAATTAAAATTTTGGCAATTAGTATATCTATTTATTCAAAAATATGATTATCAAATTGCTTATTATAACGAAATTTATAAAGATGTCTGGTTAAAAAACTCAGAACATAGATTAATTCGTTTAATGTATAAAGAACAATTATCAGAAATGGATTCGAAAAATTTTGCACGTTATAGTATAAAAGGTAAAGAAAAACTTAAAGAAAATTTTGGATTAGATATTTTAAAAATTAAAACTTATATCATTGATCCTAAATCAGAGATTGCACCTTTCTACAAAAAGTATATTGATGATGAAGATATAACTATAGAACAATTTATTATCAAAGATATGGAAGATTTATCGTTAACAGAATTAAGTCAAAATGAAATAGAAATTTTTGCCAATAGTAAGACATCAGCGCATTATAAAAATAAATTATTTCAAAAGAAAAAAGTAACGAAATCACCTAATAAAAATAAATTAGTAAGTTTATCAGTCATTATAGGGAGTATTTTATTAGGTTTTTTATTAACTTTTGCATTGGGACGCTATACGAATGAATTTACTTATGAGAAAGTAGGCGCCCTTTATCCTAAACATTTTTGGGAGGGACATGTTTATCAAATTATTACTTCGATTTTTGCAAATAATCATTTGATAGAAATATTATTACAAATAATTATTTTATTGATGACTACTTTTTTATTAAAGTACATTAATAAACATAATCATATTTACTATTATTTTGTGTTAAGTGGTATTTTAGCGAATGCGAGTAATTTGATTTTTGAATCTTCAATTATTAGTATGGGTGCACACGGTGCTGTCGCTGGGTTACTAGGTGCATTAACTTATTTAATTATTACAAAACAAGCGATATATCATAAAGATAGTATGTTAATTATTGGTATTAGTACAGCATTTGTATTAATTAGTACATTATTACATTTGAATCATAATTTACAAGTTCATTTTATTGGTTATTTTGTAGGTATTTTATTAGCATATATTTCACGCTGGAAATTCACTTTTCCATTAATAAGTAGTGCAATTGTTATTAGCTTACTAAGTATATTTATCGTCTATAAATCAGGTTTTATTTCACCTGTGACAGCACCACCAGTAAATACAGAACAAAAAGTACAGAGTGGTGATGTAAGTATTTTAGAATTAGAACAATCTATAAAAAAAGGGACAGCAACGGATCAAACTTATTTAGAATATGGTTTATATAAGTTGATTCATGAAAATTATGAAGACGCACAAAAATATTGGTTAAAAGGTTTAACTATTAATCCTAATAATGCTGAATTAAATTATCAAGTTGCTATTGTATATCGCGCACAAAATAATTTAACAGAAGCATTAAAATATGCACAACAAGCTGAAAAATCTCAACCGAGTGAACAATATCAAGTGTTAATTAATGAATTAAATGCACGTATTGCTAATACAGAAGAGACAAATAAGGAGTAATATTATGCAATTAACAACGGTTTATGATGTGCAACAATTATTAAAATCATACGGTATTATTATTTATATGGATGATAGATTAGATACTTTAGAGATGATGTTAAGTGAAATAATTGAATTATATCAAACAGGTCTTATTGAACAATCTCATTACATTTATGCAACAATGATTTTAAAAGAGGGGTTAAAAGAACAAGGGGAGAAATAAATATGAAATATAGTTTTGCAATTGATTTAGGGGGAACAACAAGCAAATTAGCGATAATGAATGAACAAGGGGATATTATTGTCAAGTGGGAATTGCGTACAGACAAAAGTCAGCAAGGACAACATATTCTGCCTAATATTGCTAAATCTCTACTAGAAAAAGCTGAAAATTTAAATTATCAATTTGATAATTGTATTGGTGCAGGGTTAGGTGCACCAGGACCAATTAATTCAGAAACAGGTATGATAAATGGTGCGGCCAATTTGAATTGGGGAAGCGAATTGCGCAACATTCAACAAGAATTGTCACAAGCATTAGGTGGACTGCCTGTAGTTATCGAAAATGATGCCAATATTGCAGCCATTGGTGAAATGCATAAAGGTGCTGGTCATGGCGAACGTGATGTTATCATGGTCACTTTAGGGACTGGTGTTGGCGGCGGTGTGATTTGTAATGGTGATATTTTACATGGTATCAATGGTGCTGCAGGTGAAATAGGGCATATGATTGTAGATAATGAACGTCGATTTTTATGTGGTTGTGGTAATCATGGTTGTTTAGAAACAGTTGCTTCAGCGACAGGTGTAGTTAACTTAGCTTATTATAATTTTGCAAAAACAACAATTGACACACCCTTAACTTTATTAATGACTGAACAAGAACAAATTACAGCGAAAGAAGTTTTCGATGCTGCTAAGCAAAATGATCCTTTTGCTTTAGCTGTCATTGATGAAATGGCAAATTATATTGGTTTGGCACTAGCAAATATTGCAACGATTTTAAATCCAAAAGTTATTGTAATCGGTGGTGGTGTTTCTAAAGCAGGTGATTTTTTAATTAATAGAATCATTGACGCATTTCAAAAAACAGCGTTTAAACCTGTTTTAGATGATTGTGTCATTAAATTAGCTGAATTATCAAATGATGCGGGTATTTATGGTGCGCATTGGTTAGTTGAAAATAAATTAGTAAATACGAGTAGTTAACTACTCGTATTTTTATGGCTCTTTGTCAAAGAGTGTTG
>NZ_JBZXTS010000054.1:0-8655 GCF_058895785.1 Staphylococcus sp. B1(2026) | reverse complement strand
AAATAGGCTACATCGCAATTAATTCGATAATGTTTTGTATTGCATTGAAATGTTTCGTAGTATGCTTGAGATAAGAGATCAATTAATCATAGCTATATTTAATAATGAACATTCACAGAGGAAAGTTGAATTTATAAAGAATGTAGTAAAATGGTAAGATAATAATTGATGAAAATACAAAAAATAAACTCGAACAATTAATGCTAGATAATGAAGTAATAGATTTAAATAATGCTGATCAAAATATTATAAGACAAGATGAGTATAAAATATCACAAATGGCAAAAGCAGCAGTATATATTTTAAAAACACAAGAATATAAATATATTAAAGATCTACATACAAGTCATTTTGTGAATATTTTTAGGTTTCTTTTGAATGAATAGTGTAACCAGTTATATCATTAATAGTTAATTACTATAAATATTGTATTAAAATTTTAAAAAAATTATAAAAAACCTATCAATGAAAACGCTTTACATGTTATAATTGCAATATAAATTTATTATTGGAGGTAGTAATTATGATAGATAATAAACAACTAGAAAGATGGTTAAGTTACGTAGATCAATCTCTATTAACAAAACATGAATTAGCACAATTAGATGATGAAGTTGAACGTGAAGACGCTTTTTATCAAAATTTAGAATTTGGTACAGGTGGTATGCGTGGAAAGATTGGTTTAGGGACTAATCGTATGAATATTTTTACAGTACGTAAAGCGGCCCTTGGTTTAGCTAATTATTTAATTAAATCAGGCCAAGATTTATCTAAAGGTGTGGTAATATCTCATGACACTCGAAGATTTTCACGTGAGTTTGCTTATGAAATTTGTCGTACGATTTCGACACAAGGTATTACCACTTATTTATTTGATCGCAATCAACCAACACCGGTGCTATCTTATGCTGTAAGATATTTACAATGTTTAGCAGGTATTATGATTACAGCTTCTCATAATCCACCACAATATAATGGAATAAAAGTTTATGGTGAAGACGGTGCACAATTAAGTTTAGTGCCTTCAGAAGCAGTAATTGAAGAAGTTAATAAAGTAGAAGATGAGTTAAATATTCAAGTTGATTCTTTAACTTCTTTAATTAATAAAGGTTTAGTTAAAATGATTTCACCACAATTAATTGAAGATTATTTAAAAGAAGTGACACAATTAGTAGACAAAGTTAAAGAAGATAATTTAACAGTAGTATTCACACCATTACATGGTTGTGCAAATTATCTTGGACCTAAAGTTTTAGAAAATATTGGTTTAACACGCGTTTATCCAGTATTAGAACAATCTATTGAAGATGGTAATTTCTCAACTGTAAAATCACCAAACCCAGAAGAAAAATATGCGTTAGCTTATGCCAGTATATTAGGTAAAGAAGTAGGAGCAGATATTTTATTAGCAACTGATCCTGATGCAGATAGATTAGGTGTAGCAGTATTAAATAATGATGATGACTACACATTATTAAATGGTAACCAAACAGGCGCATTGTTATTAGACTATATTTGTCAGCAAACATTACCTGAACATCCATTTGCAGTTAAAACGATTGTAACGAGTGAATTAGGTAAAAAGATTGCTGAAAGTTATAATGTAGAAATGTTTGACGTTTTAACTGGATTTAAATTTATTGGAGAATTAATAAAAGATTATCAAGATACGCAAAAAATTAAAAATTATATCTTTGGTTATGAAGAAAGTTATGGTTATTTAGCGGGTGATTTTGCACGTGATAAAGATGCTGTACAAATTGTGGCATTGTTAGCAAAAGCAGCTTCAGATTATAAATTACAAGGTATGACTTTATTAGACCGTTTAGAAAAACTTTATCAACAACATGGCTATTTTGTAGAACAACAATTTGCGCATACATTAGAAGGTGTTGCAGGTAAACAAAGAATTGCTGAAATTATGAGTAATGTACGTCAAAATCCTCCAAAAAACTTAGGTGGTTTGAAGGTTGTAGCATTAGAAGATTATGCTAACGCAACTAGTACTAATATAGCTACTAATGAAGTAACAGCATTAGAATTACCAAAATCAAATGTACTAAAATTTATTTTTGACAATGATATGTGGGCCTGTATTAGACCATCAGGAACAGAGCCAAAAATTAAAGTATATACATCATTAAAATCAGATGTTGTTGATATTGAAACAGTAGGTTCAGAAATTGATGCAACGATAATGAATTATTAGAATCATTGGTGTTAAGCGTCTGTGCACGCTTAACACCAATTTTTTAGATAAATAATTAAAAATGTAGTGTTTAAATGAATAAATCATCTAGACACTACATTTTATTAAGATTTTAATAATTAAGCTTTATTACTTGTACCGAATTCACGGATTTTTTCTGTAACAACTTTAATAATTGCATCTTTACCAGGACCGATAACTTTACGAGGATCATAAACTTTATCGTCATTAGCTAATTTTTCACGAACAGCTGCTGTCCAAACTTGTTGACATTCAGTGTTAACGTTAATTTTAGCATGACCACGTTGAATAGCTTTTTCAATTTGGTAAGTTGGGATACCTGATCCACCATGTAATACTAATGGTGCTTTAGTTGCTTCTGAAATAGCTAACATTTCATCAAATCCTAATTGAGGTTCACCATCATAAGTACCGTGTACAGAACCTAAAGCTGCAGCTAAAGCATCAATGTTAGCTTCTGCTACCATACGTTTACATTCTTCTAAGTCAGCATATTGGATACCACCAATTACACCATCTTCTTCTCCACCAACAGTACCTACTTCTGCTTCAACAGAAACATTACGTGAATGTGCATATTCTACAACTTTTTTTGTAATTTCAATGTTTTCATCAATTGGGTGATGAGAACCGTCGATCATTACTGATGTAAAACCAGCATCAATAGCTGCTTTACAAGTGTCAAATGATGAACCATGGTCTAAATGAATCGCCACAGGAATTGTGATTTTCATATCTTCAATTAAACCTTCAACCATTTTAACAACAGTTGTAAAACCACCCATATATTTAGCAGCACCTTCAGATACACCTAAAATTACAGGTGCTTTTTCATTTTCAGAAGCTGTTAAAATTGCTTGAATCCATTCTAAGTTATTAATGTTGTATTGACCAACAGCGTATTGTCCTTCTTTTGCTTTTACAAGCATTTCTTTCATTGAAACTAATGGCATAATAAATGCTCCTCCTTATTTTTGTACATAGTACATATTGTACAAAAATATTATATCAAAATACGCTATTAAATGGTAGTTTTTTAAAATATAAAATGGTATTTGTCATAATTTTTTCATACTTTAACAACATTAATATTATTTTGTCAATAGTGATTGATATTGAGAATATCTTTTGAAAAATGATTGTGAATAACTACATAATGGTATAAGTTTTATATTATTTTTTGTGGCTTCTTCGATTAAATGTAATGTTAATTGTTTAGCAATACCTTGATTACGTAATTCTGATGATACGACTGTATGGTCAATACGCCAAATTGAGAGTTCGATGACTGTGTAACTAATGAATGCTTTAGGATGTTGTGCATCATCACCAATATAGAAACGATTATGATCAGAATGTATTTTTAACATGTTTTACCTCCAAATATGTATAGAATATGTTAATAAAAAGAGTAAGCTAGGGAAGGCTTACTCTTTTTAATAGGGAATAAAATATGAAAATTTTAAAATGATTATGAACAGGGAGATTCATAATCATGAAAAGTTAAGGGTTTCATAACTCTAAGAAAGGTTTATGAAAATTAAAATTTTCAACTATGATTTTACTATAGCACTTTATATTATGCAAGTTTAAAATCAAAAATAATATAGTAAATTACATCATAATGATTAGTTGTGAACATTTAGTTAATAAAATGTATTCAATAAAAAATACCTTTACAAATCAAATGATAACGATTATCATTTTCATATAGACAGAATATTTTAAGGAGAATTATTGTGAAAAAAACAACGAGTACTTTATTATTATCATCGTTATTATTAGTAGGTTGTTCTTCAACTAATAATGTGATGCAAGAAAATATTACAAAAGATACAATAAATACAGTAAAAATAGATCTTTCAAAAGAAACGGCAACATATAAATCATTTGTTGAACAGCAAATTGAACAATTATTATCAGATACAGAAAATTTTGCTAAATTATTAAAAGAAGGTAATTTAGAAGAAGCAAAAAAAGTTTATCCATTAATTAGAATGGCTTATGAACGTTCAGAGCCAATTGCTGAAAGTTTTGGAGAATCTGATCAAAAAATTGATTTTAGATTAGTGGATTTTAAAGAAGAACATAATACAGATGAAGGGTGGAGTGGTTTTCATAAAATAGAACAAATTTTATGGGAGAAAAATTCAACTGAAGAAACTATTGTCTATGCTGATAAATTAGTTAATGATATTAAAGAATTAAAAGCGAAAATAGCTACAGTTGAAGTTACACCAGATATGATGACAACAGGTGCAGTTGATTTATTAAATGAGGTCGCAACAAGTAAAATTACTGGAGAAGAAGAAGTCTTTTCACATACGGATTTGTATGATTTTAAAGCGAATATAGAAGGTGCTGAGAAAATCTTTAATATTTTCAAAGATAAAATTCAAGCAAAAGATAGTAAATTAGTAACACAATTAGAAACTAATTTTAAATCAGTGAATGATTTATTAGATAAACATAAAAAGGATGATAAAAATTATAAATCTTATACAGAATTAACAAAAGAAGATACAAAAGAACTTGGTGAAGCTGTAATGAAATTAGGAGAGCCATTGTCTTTAATGAGTGTTATCATGGAGGAAAATTAGATGACGTCAGAAGAAAAATGGAGCGACAAGAAATTAACACGTAGAGAATTTCTTAAAAAAGCGGGTATAGGCAGTGTGGGTGCAGTCATAGGTGCCAGTACTGTAGGTGCTATTTTATCTAAAACAACACATGAGGATGATAATAATACTATCGGAAAAGAACAGTATACATTCTATGGTGATTATCAATCAGGTATTCAAACACCAAGTCAATCGAATGTATACTTTGTAGTATTAGATTTAACAACGACTAATAAAAATGAAGTTATTCAAATGTTGAAAGATTGGACAGTGTACAGTCAACGATTAATGAATGGTAAAGAAGTTGATAAAGAAGGTAATAATCATTATTTACCGCCTAAAGATACGGGAGAAGTAATGGGGTTGAATCCATACCGATTAACTTTAACATATGGTGTTAGTCCTAGCTTTTTAGATAAGTTAAATTTAAAAGATAAAAAAATATCAGCATTTAAAGACTTACCTTTATTTCCGAGAGATCAATTACAACCACAATATACCGGTGGAGATATTTGTATTCAAGCTTGTGCAGATGATGCACAGGTGGCTTTTCATGCTGTACGAAATTTAATTCGTAAAGCACGTGCTTGTGTGTCAATGAAGTGGAGTCAAACAGGTTTTACAGCGATAGGTGATGGTAAAGAAACGCCTAGAAATTTATTTGGTTTTAAAGACGGAACGGCTAATGCCAGAGACAATAAAAAATTCAATGATATTGTATGGTGTAAAGATAATAACTGGTTGTATAATGGTACTTATATGGCAGTAAGACGTATTCAAATGCATTTAGAAACGTGGGATCGTACCAATTTAAATGAACAAGAAAATACTTTTGGACGTCATAAACATTCAGGTGCGCCATTTGGTGAAAAGGATGAATTTGCAGAAATTGATTTGAATAAAAAAGATAGTGATGGAAAACCATTAATACCTACAGATTCTCATGTTCATCTAGCCCATAAAGTAGGTAAAGAAATTTATCGACGTTCATTTTCATATGCGAGTGGAATTAGTGACACAACAGGTCAGTTTGATTCAGGTTTATTATTTATTTCTTTTCAAAAAGATCCAAGTCAATTTATTGATATTCAAAATAGTTTAGGGAATGAAGATAAAATGAATGAGTATATCACACATGTAGGTAGTGGCTTATTTGCATGTTTTGGTGGCATAAAAGAAGGTGAATATATTGGTCAAAAATTATTTGAGTAAGTTTTTATTAATATGTTTATTATTGACATGTCAAACAACTACGACTGTTTTAGCGTCAGATAATTTTAGTGAATTATATGTTAAAATTACTGATGCAACGACAGCATTACAATCCAATAATCAACAGCAAGTTCAACAGTTAATCAAAGAAATTGAACAACAATTTCAAAAAAATGATAATTATAATTCTGAAGCAGGTAAAAAAGTACAAAATGCTTTAAAAATAAATAATAGATCAATTACTAAAACTGATTTAGTTGAATTATCTTCAGCATTATTAGCATTTGAAAAAGAACAGAATCCCGTTGATATTGAAGCGGAAAGAAAGAAATTAAAAACTAAATTAACACCGTCGTTACAAGAATTAAAATCTGCAATCGCAAATCAAGATTTACAACAAGTCAAAATGAGCTATAAAAAATTCAATATGACTTGGGCTAATAATGAAGGTATTGTTAGAAATTCTAGCACAGTACATTATGGAAAAATAGAAACAGCTATTTCATTCTTTAGAAGTTCGTTAGAAGCAACGCCTACTGATTTTGCTATAATGAGTAATCATTATGAAACATTAACGACGGCATTAGATGATTTTATTAATAACAAACAATCTAATGTGATGAAACAGCAGTATACACTATCTGAA
This sequence comes from Staphylococcus sp. B1(2026), assembly GCF_058895785.1. NCBI lineage: Bacteria > Bacillati > Bacillota > Bacilli > Caryophanales > Staphylococcaceae > Staphylococcus > Staphylococcus sp. B1(2026). Next base: position 1,946 of record NZ_JBZXTS010000054.1, on the reverse strand, counting down.
GGTATCACATTATTACAACAAAGTTATGATGCTTTCGTGCAACAAGATGTTACAACTGGAAAAAATAATATAGAACGATTTATTGAAATTTGGCCAACGATTGAAGGCGATGTAAGAACAAGAGATGCACAACTTTATAAAAAAATTGAAAGTCAATTGCCGGTCATTATGGTTAAAGGTCAAGAGGATAAATATCAGCAACAATTACAGCAATTAATTAAAGAAATTTCTGCGATTAATATGGATGCAAATTATAGTTTTGTTGATGCAATGTTAATTTTATTACGTGAAGGTATTGAAGCATTGTTAATTGTACTAGCTTTAGCGAGTACATTAAAAGCAGCGAAACAAACGAAAGGTTTGGTTTGGGTCTATAGTGGTGCTTTACTAGGTATTATGCTAAGTATTGTTATTGCTATTATTTTACAACAAGTCTTTCCAAATATTGCTTCTGGTATGCAACGTGAAATAATTGAAGGTGTTGTGGGCGTTATTGCAGTTGTAATGATGATAATTATTGGTATGTGGTTACATAGTAAGTCTTCTGTTAAAGCGTGGAATGCGTTTATGGATAGACAAATGAATATGGTATTAACATCCGGTAGTTTTTTATCCATGTTTTTCTTAAGTTTCTTAGCTGTATTTAGAGAGGGAGCTGAAACAATATTATTTTATGCAGGTATTTTACCTAAGATTACATTTTCTTCATTAATATTAGGTATATGTAGTGCATTAATTATATTAGTGATAATTGGTTATATGATGATTTTTGCAACACGTCAGTTTGCACCGTATAAATTATTTTTTATTTTAACGTGGTTTATTTACTTTTTAGCTTTTAAAATGCTAGGTGTTAGTATCTATACTTTACAATTTACTAATGTTTTACCTAGACATATTATAACTAGTTTACCTACAATAGAATGGTTAGGTATTTATCCGACGCTGGAAACATTAGGTAGTCAATTATTATTTATAGTTGTTATAATTATAGTACGTCGATATAATAAAGCTTAAATGGTAGGAGAAGAACTATGACTTACGATAAAGAAGAAACAATCATTTTTCATTTAGTCGAATTTAGAAAACGTTTCATTTATAGTTTGGCATGTTTTGTTATTACATTGGTTATTAGTTTGTTTTATTCATCAACACTTTATCAATGGTTAACAAGCGGTTTTGATAAAAAATTAGTAGTTTTAGGTCCGAATGATATTTTATGGATTTATTTAACTCTAGCTGGTCTATGTGCCATTGTGATAACATTACCTTTTGTATGTTATCAAATTTGGTTGTATATTAGACCGGCATTGTTGAAAAAAGAAGCCATATCATTATTGATTTATATTCCAGCCATTTTTATTTGTTTTGTTACTGGATTGGCATTTGGTTTTTTTGTGATTACACCATCTTTATTAACGGTATTATTATCTATTGGTGATGAATTGTTTTTAACACAATTAACTGCTGAAAATTATTTGACATTTGTTATTAATACAACAGTACCGATTGCAATATTATTTGAAGCGCCAGTCATTATTGCATTTTTAACATCAATTAATTTAATCACACCTAATTTATTAATAGCTTATAGAAGATATGCATATTTTATACTATTGATTATTTCAGTTATTATTACACCAGCTGATTTGATTAGTGATTTATTAATGACAATACCATTATTTATTATTTATGAATTGAGTGTTGTAGTCAGCAAAATGATTTATAATAGAAAAAGAGGAAAATAAAATGAGTTTTTTAAGAGATATAGGTGCACCAGGTTTAATCGTTATTATTTTAGGTGCTTTAATTATATTTGGTCCAAAACGTTTACCTGAATTAGGCCAATCTATTGGGAAGATGTTTACTGAATTTAAAAAAGCAATTAGTGGGTTAACAGAAGAACAAGATAAGAAAAAATAAGGTTCTATAATTTAAAGTGTTGA
>NZ_JBZXTS010000053.1:0-8743 GCF_058895785.1 Staphylococcus sp. B1(2026) | reverse complement strand
TTAGAGTCATGTTATTTTGAATGGTGTTTTGTCTTCATTTAACATGACTTTTTTTATCTCTTAAATTGTGTTAAGATGGGAGATAATAAATAATTTGAAGGAGATTTTATGTTATTTTTATTAATTCTTGCGAGTTTTATAGTTATCATTGATCAGCTGTCTAAATACTATATTGTGAGTCATTATCATATAGGTGAATCGGTAAGTATTATAGACAATTTCTTTTATATTACTTCTCATAGAAATGCTGGTGCTGCTTGGGGTATTTTACAAGGACATATGTGGTTTTTCTATATTATTACGTGTCTTGTTATTGGTGCGATTATTTATTTCTTAGTGAAATATTACAAGACTTCTACAACATTATTTAATATTTCATTAAGTTTACTATTGGGTGGTGCTATTGGTAATTTTATTGATAGAGTAATCAATCAACAAGTTGTGGATTTTTTACATTTCTATATTTTTGATTATAATTTCCCTATTTTTAATATTGCTGATATGTCTTTAAGTATTGGCGTAACATTATTATTAATAGAAGCATTTTTTGACAAGAAGAAAACCAATTAATGATATGACAATCATTAATTGGTTCTTTTTATTTGTTAAAATACTCAATGGCTGCTTTTAATTGCACATCATTTTCTTTTAATTTTTTACTAAATGCTCTAATAATTTCAATAGAAGTTGCTTCATTTAATTGCTTTGTTTTTTCTATTTTTTGCATATCTTGAAATTTATTAATTGATACTAATAATTCATCATCAAATTTATCATCAATGTTTCCTGAATACATGTCTAAATAATGTAAAATTGTTTTGATAGATTTAATTGCTTCATTTTGTTGACCTACTTCATAAGTTGTGGTTGTATCAAATACAGGTACTTTAGCATAATCTGGTAACTCTACTTTAATATCTGGTTGAATACCTTCTTTATGAATCCAATGACCTGCTGGTGTTAACCATTTGCGAATCGTATATTTAATTAGTGAATCATCAGCATAATCTACTGTTGTTTGTACAGTACCTTTACCAAAAGATTTAGTTCCAATTAATTTAATATTGGCACTTTCTTTTAAAGCACCTGCTAAAATTTCAGAAGCCGAAGCACTACCTTCATTCATCAATACAATTGTTTTAACATTTTTTAAGGCTGCATTAATACTTCCTGTTGCTTTCACTATATCTTTTTCACCATTACGATTTTCAACTTGATAAATAACTTTATCATTATCTATAAATTCATTCGCAATTGTATAGGCTGAATCTAATAAACCACCTGGATTATCACGAACATCTAAAATTAATTTTTCAACATGATCTTGTGGTATTTTTTCTAAAGATGCTTGTAATTGTTCCGCTGTGTTATCTTGAAATGCTGTAATGGTAATATGTGCAATATGATTATCTAATAACTCATATTTTACTGATTGCTCAGTAATTTTTTGACGTGGAACTGTAATATCAAATGTTTTATCACCACGTTGGATGGTTAGTTTAACTTTAGTACCTTCTGCACCTTTAATCAAACTCGTTGCTTCATTAATTTCTAAATCTTTTAATACTTTACCATCTGCCTTAACAATAATATCACCTGCTAAAATTCCCGCTTCTTGAGCTGGACTATCTTCTAAAGGTGAAACAACTGTTAATTGATTATTATGTCTTTCAACTTGTACACCAATACCTACAAAATCACCACTAACTTGGGTATGAAATTGTTGTGCTTGGTCGCTTGTCATATATGATGAATAGGGATCATCTAATGATGTTAACATACCGTTTATTGCACCATCAATTAATTTTTCATCATTAACCTTAGTATAGTAATCTTCAGTCAATAAATCATACGTATATAAAAATTTATTTAACTTACTGTTACTATAAAAACGGTCAGAAAATACTTTCCATATAATCATACCTGACACTAATGCTGTAACAATCATTGATAAAATAATTGCAATAATTAAAGTTGACTGTCTTACCATTTTAGACTTTTTCATTGGCATAGGTTTATTATATTCTTCCATAATTATCACCTCATACTATAATGAAAGAGGATGAAGTTAAGCTTATCACACTCTTTTTACTTATCCTCATCCTACTTTATCATTTAATTTTTCTTAATCTAATTGACTCACTGTTTCTAATGCAACTTCGATCATATCACTAAATGTCGTTTGACGTTCTTCTGCTGTTGTTTCTTCGCCTGTAATTAAATGATCAGATACAGTTAAAACTGATAATGCACGACAATCAAATTTTTGTGCAATAGTATATAGAGCTGTTGTTTCCATCTCAACTGCTAAAATATTATGTTCGATTAAATCATTAATATTACGTTTTGTAGCATAAAAAATGTCTGAAGTAAACACATTACCACATTTCAAATTTAAGCCTTTCTCTTGACCGATTTGATATGCACGATATAATAAATCAAAATTAGCTGTCGGTGCAAAATCTATGTTACCAAAATAATTACGATTCATGCTTGAATCTGTTGATGATGCCATAGCTAAAATAACGTCACGAATATTTGCATCTGTACTTAAACCACCACATGTCCCAACACGGATTAATGTTTTAACGCCATATGATTGAATTAATTCTGTTACATAAATTGAAATAGAAGGAATACCCATACCTGTTCCTTGAACACTAATACGACGTCCTTTATATGTACCAGTAAAACCGTACATACCACGCACTTCATTATAACATTCTACATTCTCTAAAAATGTTTCTGCAATATATTTTGCACGTAAAGGATCTCCTGGTAATAAAACGATATCTGCAATTTGTCCTTCTTTAGCATTAATATGAATACTCATAATCTATTTCTCCTTAAAATTTAATCTGTTTCTAAATAATCTTGCCATAAAGCATCTAATAATTGAAAGTCTACTGGATAATCTACTGATAATTCGAGATAATTACTAATTTCTTGATAATTAGTTGCTTGTTTAGGAAATGCAACATCTAAAAATATAGCTTCTGCTAAATCACCACTTGATGTTACTTCAAATCGATGTGTCATCATATAGTGATAAAATGATCTTCTCATAAATTATCCTCTCTTATACAATAACAAAATAAAGGCCATATTTATTGAACAACAACATTAGCGATTGCCGTTGTTGTATGATCAACTTGATCTACTGATAAGAAGTCTAATGTTCTTACTTTGTCCATATTGGTAATAATACATGGTGTAATAATCGATTTAGCTTTTTGTTGAACAAAAGGTAAATCAAATGTCACTAACTTTTGACCTACTTCTATTTTATCTCCGGCTGTAACATGTGTTTCAAAACCTTCACCATTTAAAGCGACAGTTTCTAAACCGATATGTATTAATATTTCTAAACCATTTTTAGTACGAATACCTACGGCATGTTTCGTTGGGAAAACTTGAACGATTTCACCAGCAACTGGTGAATAAACTTCACCTACAGTTGGTTCTATCGCAAAACCTTCACCCATCATTTCTTCTGAAAATACAGGATCAGGTACTTCTTTTAAAGGTACATAATTACCAGTCATGTGTGCCATTAAAGTTACATTATGATCAATTGGTTCTTTACTCGAGAATAATTTACTAAAAAATCCCATTTGCATTTCTCCTATTATTTAAATATTGTATGCTCTGTTAAATATTATACTAAATCAAAATTCAATATACAAGTAATTGTCTAATCCGTTATAAATAATAAGCCTACTGCACCAACGCCTGTATGTGTACTCACAATAGGTGAAGTAATACAAATATCTTCATCTTTAATTGCATAACCTGTTATTTCTTTAAATTGTTCACGAATTTTTTCCATAATGACTGGACTATTCGCATGTGGTAAAGCAGCATAAACGACCTTTTTACCATCAGCTATATCTTTTTTAACATTATCCATCAATAATTTAATCACTTGATTTGTACTTCGTACTTTACCAACTTGCATTAAAGTACCTTCTTCAACTTTTGTTAAAATTTTAATATTTAATAATGTACCAAGTAGACCTGAAGTTTTACTCAAGCGTCCACCTTTTACTAAATTATCTAATTTATCAATAGTGACATAAGTATGAAATTGTTCTCTTAATTTAATTAAATGTGCTTCTATTTCATCTAAACTATAGCCTTGTTCAATCATTTTAGCAGCTTCTATTACTGCGTAACCTAAAATTTTTGAAATTGACCAGCTGTCAAAAACACGTATATTTTCAGGGTTTTCAGCTGCAAAAGCTGCTGCTGTTCTAGCTGTACCACTTAATCCACTTGATAAGTGTAAAGCTAAAACTTGATGACCTTGTTTCAGATTATCATTAAAAGCGTCTTCAATTAATAAGGGTGCTGGTTGACTAGTTTTAGGTAATTGCTCAGCCTGTAGCATTTTATCAATAAATTGTTGCGGTTGAATATCTATACCATCACGATATTCTTCGCCACTAATATTAATCGTTAAGGGTAAAACTGTAATATCATATTGTTGAATGATTTCTGGTGATAATTCTGCTGTAGAATCTGTTATAATTTTTATTTTTGACATTTTATTCACTCATCCTCTTCGTTTATAATGATAAAAAGTATGTGGCCATTTATTTTTATCATCAACCACACCTTCTCTTGTACTAATCAATTGCCATGTTTTTTCATTATATTGTGGAAAATAAACATCACCTTCAAATTGATGATGGACAACTGTAATAAACATATCTGATACTTTTTCCATCATAGCTGTATATAATTGGGCACCGCCAAAAATATAAACTTCACCTGATAATTTTTCAATTTCTTCAATTTGATGAATTACATCAACACCTTCAACTTGAAAAGCTGTGTCACTAGTTAAAACGACATTTCGTCTATTAGGTAAAGGTTTACCAATACTCTCGTAGGTTTTTTTACCCATAACAATCGTATGCCCAGTCGTCTTTTCTTTTACAAATTTAAAATCATTAGGTAAATGCCAAGGTATTTTATTGCCATGACCAATCACATAATGCTCATCATGTGCTACAATTATCGCTAACATTAGTTATCTTCCTCCTATACTGCAATTGGCGCTTTAATTGATGGATGTGATTGATAATCTACTAATTCAATATCTTCCATTTTAATATCAAAAATAGACGTCAAATCATCATTAATTTTTAATTTAGGCATTGGGAAAGAAGTACGAGATAATTGTTGTTCAATTTGTGCAACATGATTTTTATAAATATGTGCATCTCCAATTGTATGAATAAATTCACCCACTTCTAAATGACATTCATGTGCAATTAAATGTGTTAAAAGTGCATACGATGCAATGTTAAAAGGCACACCTAAAAAGACATCCGCTGAACGTTGATATAATTGACAAGATAATTTATTATCTTGTACATAAAATTGAAATAATGTATGACATGGTGGTAAGGCCATTGTTGGAATATCTTCTGGGTTCCAAGCAGAGACAATTAATCTTCTTGAATTAGGATTCGTTTTAATTTGTTGGATAACATCAGCTAATTGATCGATAACTTGCCCTTGTGTTGTTTGCCATTTACGCCACTGTTTACCGTAAACATCTCCTAAATTACCAAATTGACGGCTAAAATCATCATCAGTTAAAATTTTATGTTTGAATTCAGCCATTTGTGCTTTATATTGTTCATTGAAAGCTTCATCTGTTAAACTGCGATGTGCAAAATCTGACATATCTGGGCCATCATATGCTGAAGACTCCACCCAATTTTTAAATGCCCATTCATTCCATATATTATTATTATGTTGCAATAAAAACTTAATGTTCGTATCACCTTTAATAAACCAAATTAATTCAGATAACATCGTTTTAAAAAATAATTTTTTAGTTGTTATGGCTGGAAACCCTTCTGATAAATCAAAACGCATTTGATAACCAAACAGACTGTAAGTTCCTGTATTTGTACGATCATCTTTATAATGATTTTGTTGTAAAATATCTTTACATAGTTGGTGATAAATTTCATCTACATGCATGTTATTACCTCTTCCTAATTTAATTTGCTAATTCTCCAATAATGAAATTTTGTATTTTTTCTAATACATTGATAACAATTGTCAAAAGTAAACGAACGATTTTTAAAATGATTTCTTAAAACGATTGCTCTTCTTGTTACTCTAAGTGCTTGTTCAATCGTTGCTTGTGTAACCATTTGATATTCCACAGTATGTTTAACTTGTTGTAAAGCTGATGACGATAAAATGGTTGTATCAAACATAGGGTCAAAATAAACAATATCAAAACTATTATCATCACATTGTAATAAATAATCATAATGATGTTGTTGTAATAATGTAATTTTATCTATGCTTGATTGTAGTTCGGGATATGGATGATGCTGCATACCTGATCGCATAATCGTAAATAAATTTTCATTTGCTTCAGTGGCAATAATTTTACCTGATGTTAATTGAGAAGCTAGCACTAAACTATCTGCCCCTAAACCAAAAGTCGCATCTAATATAATATCATCAGATTTTAATTGACACATCTCTATTAGCGGGTCTATTTGACCTTGTTGTAATCTTTTGAGACGAAACATTGCACTATTTGGATGAAAATAGATGGGTATTTGATGTAATGAATAGAATGTAATTTTTCGTTCGTCTACAACTAATATACGTTCACTATAATGTTGATGCATTTTTGCAATCGTATATTGATTACGTGCAATAAAATGAATGTTAAATTGTTCAGCTAGTTGATGCGCAATTGTTAATTGTTTATTTGTCGGTCTGTATGAAGTTGTAATAATCATTTTTTATAATTTTGTGCTTTCAAAAATATCATTAATTCATCAATGCACGTTAATGTTTGGCTACTTAAATGATGTTCAATACCTTCTACATCTTGATGAATATTTTCTTCTTCAACACCAATCATTCTTAAAAAATCTTCTAATAATTGATGTCTTTGTAATAATCTTTGTCCTGTGATTTTACCTTTTTTTGTTAATGATAAACCACGATAACGTTCATAAATTAAATAACCATCTTGATCTAATTTTTGAACCATTTTTGTTACTGAAGAAGGTAAAACACTCAATTCTTCTGCAATATCTGAAACACGGGCATAACTTTTTTCTGAAATTATTTTATAAATAATTTCAATATAGTCTTCCATACTTGGTGTAGCCATTTACCCGCCTCCTTTTCTAAATGATTAAATTATTTTATCATAAATCAAAACTTGAGCCAATGAAAAAACATTAATTTAAAATAATTTATATGGTATAGTAAAGTTAAATGATGAAAGGATTTAATATTATGGTACAAATTTTTACAGATGGTGCAGCACAAGGTAATCCTGGTAATGCTGCAATTGGCATTGTATTGAAAGATAATGAGAAAAATACAACTATGCATTTTTCTCATTTTATTGGCACGTATGATACACAACAAGCTGAATTTATTGCTGTTATTTATGCACTTAAATTAGCAAAACAATATCATATGACATCTATCATTTTACATACAGATTCAAAAACAGTCGTAGATAGTATTGATAAAGCATATATTAAACAGCCACTCTATCAACCTTTATTAAATGAAATTTTAAATTTATTAACTGAATTTGATTTATTTTTTATTAAATGGATTGCACGACATGAAAACAAAAATGCTGATCATCTAGCTAAACAAGCTTTACATCATTGTCACTTAAATCAACAAATCGCACAATTACCTCTATTATAATTTTAAATTTTTCTTAATATATTGATGTGCAACTTTCAATTCATTATCTACCAATACTTTTTCATTAATTAATGGTAAATAAACGGCTTGAGATTTCATTATTTCAATTTCTACATCTACTGCGATTGTCGCAAGCTTATAACTTAAATGTAATAGCTCTAAACTATCGTTTATTTTAGTTTGTTGACCTTTAGTTAAATCATTTAAATGTGCAATTAAATTATCAATCGTTTGATATTGTTGAATGAGTTTTAAAGCTGTTTTTTCACCGATGCCTTTTACACCTGGATAGCCATCAGCTGTGTCTCCCATTAAAGCTTTAACATCAACAAATTGTTGCGGTTGGATATGATATTCGTCAATAAATCGCTGAATAGTATATGTGTTATATTCAGTGAATCCTTTTTTGATTAACCATACTTGAATATGCTCATCTAATAATTGTAATAAATCTCTATCTCCTGATACGATAACGACTTGTTGTTGTTCCTGAGATAATTTTTTGGCCACTGTACCTATACAATCATCTGCTTCGTAGCCTATTTGTCCTATATTATAAAAACCTAATTGTTCACTAACTGACTTCACAAGATTAAATTGTGGTTTTAATTCATCAGGTGGTGCTTGTCGATTAGACTTATAGTCTGTATATAATTCATTTCTAAACGTATGCTGACCCATATCCCAAAATACGACAACATGACTAGGCTCAACCATATCTATTGCACTATAAATATGTCTTACAAAGCCTTGAACACCATTCGTTGCAATGCCTTGACTATTTTTCATAAAATGCTGATTAACTGCTGTTGCAAAATAATGTCTAAATAGCAATGCCATACCATCTACTAGTAACCATTTTTCTTTATTCATGTCCACCTCTAATTAATTTTATTTATTTAAGTGTAAAAATCTTACATTATTTTGTCAATAAAAAAATTTCATAGCAAATAGATGTTGAACTTAATATCGTTTGACATCTATTACTATGAAATCTTTTGGTTCTATAATTTAAAGTGTTGAT
>NZ_JBZXTS010000052.1:0-8794 GCF_058895785.1 Staphylococcus sp. B1(2026) | reverse complement strand
TCAATATTTATCTTTCAATGTGCTTTTTTAGTGCTTATTATTTTATGATAAGCACTTTTATATGTTAACAAATCTTATCTTTTTTGTCAACATTTTTTTATTTTTTATTTTTAATTACGCTTCAACTATCACTCATAAGCGACTTTTATATAATAACAAATTGATATTCATATTGCAAGATGTTTTTTTATTTTTTTCATAACTTCTTTAAAATTTTTATGATTTAGTTTATAATAAAACGTGTCTTTTATAGGTGCACAATTGTATAAAAATCATGGAGGTAAATTAAAATGATAAACACTACATTAAATATTGCTATTTTAGGTTATGGGACTGTTGGAAGTGGTGTTGTACATATTCTTAATGAACAAAAACAACAATTAAAACAGTTAACAGGCTACGATATTAAAATCAATTACGTGTTAGTACGTGATAAATCAAAGTATACAACTAGTAATGAAGATAATTTCATTGTTACTGATGATATTAATGATATTTTTAACGATCAATCTATTGATATTATGATAGAGGTTATGGGGAGTGTTTATATTGCTCATAAATATATTAAACGTGCATTAGAAAATAATATTAGTGTGGTTACTGCTAATAAAGATTTAATTGCTTTATATGGAGAAGAACTACAAACTCTAGCAAATAAAAATAAATGTGATTTATTTTATGAAGCTGCTGTAGCTGGTGGTATCCCTATTTTAAGAACAATGGTTAATAGTTTATCTGTTGATCATATTAGTGATGTATTAGGTATTGTTAATGGTACAACTAATTTTATCTTAACTAAAATGACAACTGAAGGATTAGATTATGATGAAGCATTAGAACAAGCACAAGAATTAGGCTTTGCAGAATTAGATCCTACAAATGATGTAGATGGTTTAGATGCTGCACGTAAAATGGTTATTTTAGCACGTCTTGCTTTTAAAACACAATTAAGTTTAGATAGCGTTGCTACTCAAGGTATTAGACAAATAAAAAAATCTGACATGCTTATTGCACAACAATTAGGTTACACAATTAAGTTAATTGGTAGAGCTATTGAAAGAGAAAACAAAGTTGCCATTGAAGTATCACCAACACTCGTTAAACATACACATCCTTTAGCTAGTGTTAACAATGAGTACAACGCTATTTTAATTAAAGGTGCTTCTGTAGGTGAAACAATCTTTTATGGCGCTGGTGCTGGTTCATTACCTACTGCAACTTCAGTTATTAGCGATATTGTTGCAGTTGCGAATAATAAACGACTAGGTGTAAGTGGTCAACAAGTCAATATGACTGAAGTACAACGTCCTTTATTACAAGATGATCAAATTTTATGCAAATATTTTATTAATTTATCTATGTTAGATACTGCTGGACAATTTGCTAATATGACAACTATCTTATCTCAAAAAGGTATTAGTATTGAACAAATTTTACAGCAACCTTCTAATAAAACTGGCTATGCTGATGTATATATCGTTACTCATCAAACTTCTAAAGCAAGTTTTAACGAATGTATCAAAGATTTAAATGCAACGGGTACATTGACAGTGGAAATGTACTATCATGTTGAAGAATAAGGATGTGAAATTATGTTAACAATTAAAGTTCCAGCTACAACTGCCAATTTAGGCCCTGGATTTGATTCTTGTGGATTAGCATTATCATTATATTTACATTTGACAGTTAGACATCCACAAGACGAATGGTATATCGAACATGATTTACCTAACATTTCACATGATATGAATAATTTGATTATAGCTACTGCACTTAAAATCGCACCTCAGTTGCAACCCCACTATTTAATTATGCAAACAGATATTCCTACAACACGTGGCTTAGGTTCAAGTTCATCTGCTATTGTTGCTGGAATTGAACTAGCTAATCAATTAGAAAATTTGAATTTAACTCAAGATGAAAAAATTATGTGGGCAAGTCGTATCGAAGGACATCCGGACAATGTTGCACCAGCTATTTCAGGTGATTTTGTTGTAGCTATGCAAAATGATAAACAAACATTTACTGCACAACACCGCTTCCCTAATTGTGATATTATTGTGTTTATTCCTCAATCAGAATTGTCTACCGAATTGAGTCGTAGTGTATTACCTAAAGAAATCACAATGCAACAAGGTGTTCAAGCAAGTGCTATTGCTAATTTATTAATTGCAGGTATTACAACTAATAATTTACAACTTGCTGGAGAAATGATGCGTCAAGATTTATGGCACGAACAATATCGTTTATCACTTGTGCCACATTTAACTGATTTAAGAAAAATTTCAGAGCAGTTAGGTGGTTATGGTAGTTGTTTAAGTGGTGCTGGCCCTACTGTTATTACGTTTGCACCGAAAGGTCACCATCAAAAATTTATCCAAGCTTTTCAAAATTATGATGCACAAGCACAAGTAATGACATTAGACATTGATCGCCAAGGTGTTTGTATTAATTTTAACAAACAGGAGGTTTAATATGACGATATCAGTATTAAAATTTGGAGGCACTTCTGTCGGCACAATTGATAAAATTAAAAATATTGCTAATTACTTAGCACAACGTATTAACCAAAAAGAACAACTAATTGTCGTTGTTTCTGCTATGGGAAAAATGACTGATCATTTATTAACACTAGTTAATGAAATATCTGATAAACCAGATGTGCGTGAACTTGATCGATTATTATCTATTGGTGAACAACAAACCATCGCTTTATTAGCTATTGCTTTACAAAATCTTGGTGTACGCAGTCAATCATTAACTGGTGAACAAGCAAGTATTACAACATATGGTTTACATACTAAAAGTAAGATAAAACATATTGATGATAAAGTACTATATGAACATTTAAAAAACAATGATGTTTTAATCGTGGCAGGTTTCCAAGGTGTTAATGAGTTAAATAATGTCACAACTTTAGGACGTGGTGGTTCTGATACAAGTGCAGTTGCTTTAGCTGCAGCAATGCAATGTTCATGTGAAATTTATACTGATGTAACTGGTGTCTTTACGACTGATCCTCGTATTTATCGTTCAGCTTATCAATTATTCGAAATTTCTCATGAAGAAATGCTAGAACTAAGTGCACAAGGTGCGGGTGTCTTGGAAACACGTTGTGTCGAGATCGCTAAAAACTATCAAGTCCCATTATATGTAGCAAAAACTTTATCTAAACAGAAAGGAACATGGATTATGCCTAAAACACAATTAATTGAGCATCGTAAGGTCACTGGTGTAGCACTTGAAAAAGAAATAATTTATGTTAATTTAACTTATCCAATACAAGATAATAAAATTTATCAACAAATTTTTCATACATTAGAACAATATAGTATTAACATTTTTATGTTATCTCAATGTATAAATGAAAATAACACACAACTAACTTTTAGTGTTAAAAAGACAGAACATCATTTTTTAACTGAAGCATTAGATAGTTTAGTTGAACAGTATAATTCGATACAATATCAATTAGATTTACATAAATCTAAAATTACAGTTGTTGGTTTAGGCATGCGTGATACAGGTGGTGTTATTCGACATATATTTGATACTTTAATTACAAATGATATTTCATTCTATCAAGTAGCTGAATCTGAACTAAGTTTATCTTTCATTATCGACAATAAAGATGGTCAAAAAGCAGTTGAAATGTTATGCGAGAAATTCAATTTATAAAATAAAAGGTTGCATCTCTTTTGAGACTTGCAACCTTTTTATTATTAATAATTTAATCAATTAATGCTTCGTATCTATCTAATAATTTAGACATTGTTTCAATTGCTTTTTCAATTGGTGCGGCTTGTGTCATATCAACACCTGCTGCTTTCAACACTTCAATTGGATAATCAGAAGATCCTGCTTTTAAAAATTTATTGATATATCGTTGTGCTACCGGTAAACCTTGCTCTAAAATTTGTGCACTTAATGCTTCTGCTGCACTAATCCCCGTTGCATATTGATAAACATAATAATTAAAATAGAAATGCGGAATTCTTGCCCACTCTGATTCAATTTCACGATCAACTTTAATAGCATCCCCTTGATATTTTTGTACTAGATCATAATACATATCATTTAAACGTGATGCTGTTAAAACATCATTATTTGTAATTTCTTCATTAATCAGATGTTCAAATTCAGCAAACATTGTTTGACGGAATAATGTGGCAACTAAACGATCTAACTGTGTGTTTAAAATAGCAATTTGTTTAGTCTTATCACCTTCATATAAATTAAATAAGTACTCTGATAATAATGCTTCATTACATGTTGATGCTACTTCAGCAACAAATATTGAATAATTTGCATATTGTTCTGGTTGATTATTAAACGTGTAATATGAATGAATTGAATGCCCTAACTCATGAATTAAAGTATACATGCTTGACCAATCATTTTGCCAATTTAATAAAATATATGGGTGTGTGCCTTTAGTACCCGATGAATAACCACCAGAACGTTTACCTGGTGTTTCATACACATCAATCCAACGTTCTGTAATACTACGTTCTACTAAACTCACATATTCTTCACCTAATGGTGCTAAAGCTTTTTTACATACATCAATAGCTTCATCAAATGTTATTGATGTATCCATATTTGCAGTTAGTGGTGCATAAATATCATACATATGCAATTCATCTACATTTAACAAACGTTTTCTAAGTGCAACATAACGATGTAAAACATGCAAATTATTATTAATCGTATTTACTAAATTATCATAAACAATTTCCGAAATATAATTATTAGTTAATGCGGCTTCTCGGGTAGATTGATATTTTCTCACTTTAGCATTAAATGCTAAAGATTTTAAATGTGCAGTCAAAATGGCTGCCATTGTATTTTCATGTGCTTTAAATTGTCGATACATAGATTTAAACGCAGATTGACGTAATGTTCTATCTTGTTTATGTAAGTATGTACCGTATGTGCCATGTGTTAATGGTAAATGTTCTCCATCTGAATTTTCTACATCATCGAATTTTAAATCTGCATTATCTAATTGTTGAAAAATAGTTTTAATACTTCCTAAAGGATTTTGTACTAAAGATAAAATTCGTTCTTCTTCTATAGATAATGTGTGCAAACGACTTTGATTTAATTTTTCTAATTCAAATCGATAAGCTTGTAATGGCGCATATTCTTGTAAAAATTGTTGAATTTTACTGTCATCAATTAATAGTAATTCAGGCGTGAAAAATGACCATGCTGTCATAAAATCATTATAGACACTTTGCATCTTCCCTATCATTTGTGTATAATGACTATTCGTTTTATCAGTATCGTTATTTAAATGTGCGTAAGTATAGGCAACTGAAACAAGATGATATGTTTTATAATATACTTCAAACGCTTGATATAATTGCTCGGCACTTTGTGATAATGTATCTTTATAACTAGCTGCCTGTGCAATTAACTCATTAATTTCTTGTAATGTTGTGTCAAATTGTGCTTCTGTTTTAAAGATTGCTGCTAAATCCCACTTATATTGTGTTGGTATTTCTTCCCTAGATTGATAATTCATATTTCTCCCCCCACTATTTATTTATCATATTCTTCTAATTTTTCTTTAATATAGTCTTTAACTTCTTCAGAGAATGAACTACGTAAAGCAAAATCAATTGTCGTTTTAATAAATCCTAAACGTTCACCAACATCATAACGATGACCTTCAAAATTATAAGCATATACTTTTTGTTTTTCATTTAACATTTGAATGGCATCTGTTAATTGAATTTCTCCACCAGCACCAATTTGTTTTTTAGCTAAATATTTAAATATATCTGGTGTTAAAACATAACGACCCATAATAGCTTGATTTGACGGTGCTGTACCTAATTTTGGTTTTTCAACAAATGTTGATACTTCATATAGTCTATCATCTTGTTTTGAAGGATCGATAATACCATAGCGATCTGTTTGAGATTCAGGTACAGTTTGCACCCCAATTACTGAACAACCTGTTTTATCGTATTCGTTAATTAATTGTTTAATTGCTGGTTCACCATTTTCATTTAAAACAATATCATCTCCTAATAATACCGCAAATGGTTCATCTCCAATGAATGATTTAGCTGTATAAATAGCATCACCTAAACCTTTCATTTCTTTTTGACGAACAAAGAAAATATTAGCTAAATTTGATGCATGCTGTACAGAATCTAACATCGAAATTTTACCTTTATTTAATAAATCCATTTCTAATTCTGGATTACGGTCGAAATGATCTTCTATTGCACGTTTTTGTTTTCCTGTAATAATAATAATATCTTCAATACCTGCAGCAACTGCTTCTTCTACAATATATTGAATAGTTGGTGTATCAATAATAGGTAACATCTCTTTGGGCATTGCCTTAGTTGCGGGTAAAAATCTTGTACCGTACCCTGCAGCTGGAATAATTGCTTTTTTTACCTTTTTAAATTCAGACATTTTTATCTCCTCTATTTCTATTATATGTATAATTTGTTTCATTATATCATAAAATCATACTACTTGGGACTGATAATTGTATTCGTTTTTATTTTTACCCCTCTATATAATAAAAATATTCGATTTCTACAATGTAAAAATCGAATATTTGTTATTTTGATTGTGTATCACTCGTTGCTTCTAATTCTTTTGATAACGATATAATATTTAGTTGTTCTGGAATATTATCATAAATATCTTGTGCACCAAGTTCCATCTCTAAATAAGCTGGCGTAACATGTTGCTGAATTTCTGATATAGACTCTATTTTTGTTTGATAAGTATCTGATAATAACGGATAAATATAACCACTATATCTTACATTCATCAAATCATCTTTATGTGGTTGTGGTAAGCCAAGTTGATGTCTTAGTAACGTCGATAATTCAAAGAGATGATTTGGACTAGGATAATAATAATAAACATCGTTGTAATATAAATCATAACCTTCAATTTGATGCGTTTCTAAAGTAAAATCTTTTTTTAAATAATGTGTTAATAAAGTTATAACTTGCGTTTCTGTTAAATTATGTGTCACATTTTTACCAGCAATATCAATTAAATCAGTGACAGCAGTGATATTATTTAAAGATTTTGCTTTAGACAATATCGCTTGAATTGCTTCCATTTGACGTTGTCCACGTGCCATATCACTATCATAATAACGTGATCTTACAAAAGCTAATGCTTGTTCTCCATTTAATAAATGCTTACCTTTTTTTAGATGAATTGTATTTTCTACTCCTTCTGCATTTTGTTCATCCATATCAAAAGGAATATTGACTTCTATACCACCTAATTTGTCTACTACAGATTGAAAAGCTTTAAAATTAATTCTAATATAAAAATCTACCGGTACATTCAATAAATTTTCAACAGCATTCATACTAATTCGTGGTCCTCCTTCAGCATGTGCATGTGTAATCTTATCATAATATTTTAATGGTGCAATATAAGTTAAAGAGTCGCGTGGAATACTCACTAAATCAATACGTTCATTAATGGTATTAATTGTTGTTAAAATAATAGAATCTGTTCTTGAATCTTCTATTGTTTGCCCCTCTGCTTTACGACTTTCATTTTCATCAATACCTAAAATTAAAATAGATATTTTATTTAAATGTTCATCTATAGGTACTTCTCTCAATGTAGAAGGTGCCACATCTTTAAAAGTATTATTTAATACAGAAAAGAATTTATCTTGAATATGATAAGCATAACCTACACCACCAATAAATAATATTAACAATAAACTAATAATATAACGTTTCCATTTACGTTTAGGTTTTTCATCATTGCTTAATCTATCGTTTCTGCTGTATTCTTCTGACATATTTTAATTCTCCTGCGAAGTATATTTTAATTCAATATATTGTTGTGAATGAATTAATAATCGATGTTGATTGGATGTTAAATCTGTTATCCAAACTTTAAAATCATCTACTTGTTCAATAGGTACTTGAATATGGTACGTAACTTTATCAGTCCAAGTGGTATCTAACATAATATAATTACTATTATGCAATGCATGTTCTAATTTACCGGTCAATGTATAATCTACAACAATATCTATTGGCACAACTATTTTTTTAATGACTAAACCAATCATTTGAATACCTTCTGATACTGACTTGCCATAAGCTCTTATCAGACCACCAGCACCTAGTTTAATACCTCCAAAATAACGTGTAACGACTACTACTGTATTTTTTATTTGTTGCTTTTTTAATACTTCAAGCATAGGTACACCTGCTGTACCTGTAGGTTCGCCATCATCATTAGCTTTTTGGATTTCATCATTATCTCCGATACAATAGCATGAACAATTATGCGTTGCATTATGATGTTGCTTTTTTACTTGTTCAATAAATATTTTCGCTTCTTCTTCAGTGTTTATTCTTGATAAATGACAAATAAATCTAGATTTTTTTATATCAATTTCATGATGACCGTTTCTTGCAACTGTAATTAAATTATTTTTCATGCTAACTCCTTAAATAAAGAAATTTACTGTATTATACCATATTTTAGCATCTATGTGAGTTAAGTTATCACAACTTTATTAAATTTTAATATAAATATATATTCTATATAATAAAATAAATAACCCAAAAGATTTTCACAATCTTTTGGGTTATTTTGATAATATAACTCATTACATTTCTTTAAAATTTCATTAAAGAATAGATAATAATTTATATTTTTTATTGGTTCTTCTTACGACGTAAACCTACTAAACCTAATACTGCTGCCAATAATCCTACACCTGTAGCCGACGTTGATGTCGAATTCATACCTGTATCTGGTAATTGTTTCA
>NZ_JBZXTS010000051.1:0-8818 GCF_058895785.1 Staphylococcus sp. B1(2026) | reverse complement strand
TGAACTACGCAATAGATACATTATAATTATAAAGCGATACGCTAACTATTTTGAGTTAATGACATCAAATATAACTTTGTTTGTTTCAGATGATAATGTTAGTTTAATATTTAAACCTTCTTCATGATTATTTGCAATAATTAATCTTGCTAAAGGTGTTTCTATTTCACGTTGAATAAATCGTTTTAACGGACGTGCCCCAAATTGTGGTTCGTAAGCAGTTTTAGCAATCCATTGTTTCACCGTGTCATCAATATCAATTGATAAATGTTGTTGCTGTAAACGTTTCTGTAAATCTTTAATTAATTTATTAACAATACCTATCATATTTGAAGATGTAAGAGGTTTGAAGATCACAATATCATCCATACGATTTAAAATTTCAGGTTTGAAATGTGCATATAATTGTTGAAATACATTATCACTAACTTCTTTAGTAACATGACCATCATTAGAAATATTGTCTAATAAAGTCATAGAACCTATATTAGAAGTCATAATGATAATCGTATTTTTGAAATCTACAATACGTCCTTTACTATCAGTTAATCGACCATCATCTAATAATTGTAATAAAACATTAAAAACATCAGGATGTGCTTTTTCTATTTCATCTAATAAAATAACAGAATATGGTGAGCGTCTTACTGCTTCTGTTAATTGACCACCTTCTTCATAACCAATGTAACCTGGAGGTGCACCAATTAAACGACTAACTGCATGTTTTTCCATATATTCACTCATATCTATACGAATTAAATGCTTTTCACTATCAAATAATGTGGCAGCTAATGTTTTAGCCAATTCTGTTTTACCTACACCAGTCGGTCCTAAAAATAGAAAGCTACCGATTGGACGATTAGGGTCTTTAATGCCTGCACGTGCTCTAATAATAGCATCTGCTACTTTGTCTACTGCCTCATCTTGCCCTACTACACGTTCATGTAAGATAGTTGCTAAATTTAATAGTTTTTCTTTTTCTGTTTCTATTAATTTATTGACAGGAATTCCTGTCCACTGACTAACAATAAAGCTAATTTCATTGTCAGTTACTACTTCACGAATAATACGTTCTTGTGTGTCACCATTAAATTTCTCTTCTAATTCTTTTAATTGCTGTTCAACTTGTGGAATTAAACTATATTTCAATTCAGAAGCTTTTTCTAAATTGTAACTTGTTTCGGCTTGTTCTAATTGCATCTTATATTTATCTAATTCACTTCGTTTAGCCTGAACTTTAGCAATTTGTTCTTTTTCACCTTCAACTTTAATTTGTAATTGTTGCTGTTTATTACGCTCTTCGGTTAATTCACGACGCAAATCATTTAAACGTTGTTCAGAAACTGTATCTGATTCATTAGCTAAAGCTTTTTCTTCAATTTCTAGCTGCATGACTTTACGATTAATAGCATCTAATTCAGTAGGATTAGAACCCATTTCTGTACGAATCGTTGCACATGCTTGGTCTATTAAATCAATTGCTTTATCAGGTAAAAAACGATCTGTAATATAGCGATTTGATAATTCAGAAGCGGCTACTAATGCTCTATCGGTAATTCTAACACCATGATAAACTTCAAAGCGTTCTTTTAAACCTCTTAAAATAGAAATTGTATCATCAACAGTAGGTTCTTTAACCAATATTTTTTGGAATCTACGCTCTAAAGCAGAATCTTTTTCTATGTATTGGCGATATTCGTTTAATGTTGTTGCACCGATACAATGTAATTCACCACGTGCTAACATAGGCTTTAACATATTTCCAGCATCCATAGCACCTTCAGTTTTACCTGCACCGACTAACATATGAATTTCATCAATAAATAAAATAATTTTACCTTCTGACTCTTTAACTTCTTTTAATACTGCTTTTAAACGTTCTTCAAATTCACCTCTGAATTTTGCACCAGCAACTAAAGAAGTTAAATCTAGTTCAAAAACAGTTTTATCTTTCAAGCTATCAGGGACATCCCCTTTAACTATACGTTGTGCTAATCCTTCAACAATTGCAGTTTTACCTACACCAGGTTCACCAATTAAAACAGGATTATTTTTAGTTTTACGTGATAAAATACGAATAGCGTTTCTAATTTCTTCATCACGTCCAATTACTGGATCCATTTTGCCTTTTTTAACTTCAGCTACTAAATCTCTACCATATTTTTCTAATACTTCATAATTCACTTCAGGATTTTGACTATTCACATTCTTTCCTCCTCTAATTTGAGTAATAATTTCGTTGATTGTTGTACTATTAGTAAATTGCTCTATTTTATTTTTAAAAGATTGTTGTGTATCTAATAAAGCTAATAAAATATGCTCTAATGAAATAAATTCATCTGACATTTGTTGTTTTATTTTATTTGCTTGTTGTAACATTTTATTCATATCTGATGATAAATATTGACCATAAGTTATATTATCACCTTTAATCGTTGCTTTATTTTTTAGTAATTGTTGATAATCTTTAATTAGACTGTTTATTTTTACATTTGCACGCTCTAAAATCGTCGTTGCTAAATTATCACCACTACATATTGCTAATATAAATGTATCAACATCAATTTCTTGTTGTTGATATTGAACTGCATTAAGTTGTGCTTGTTGAAAAACTTCTTGAACTGCGTAAGTCATCTTATTCATATCCATATAAATTTCACCTCTCAATAAAAGCTTAGATCACTTTGACTTATTTTGACCTATTGCAATTATACCTCAACTTTTATTATCTGTCTATATAAAAGTCAAAATAAGTCAAACTTTTTTTGATATAAAGAAAAACGATAACTCTTTATAGAATTATCGTTGCTTTTTCTTATTTAGTTACACGTTTCATATATGTGCCTTCAGCAGTGTTTACTTCTAGTAATTCACCTGCTTCTACGAAATCAGGTACGTTAACTACTAAACCAGTTTCCATTGTTGCTGGTTTACCTGAGCCTGTTACTGTAGCACCTTTAATTGATGGTTGTGTTTCTTCAACACGTAAAATAACTGTTGTCGGTAACGAAATACCAATAACTTCTTCACCATAAAACTGAATTTTTACTTCCATGTTTTCTAACATATATTTTAATTCTTGTTCAATAGTTTCTTTTTCGATTTCATATTGTTCATATGTTTCTAAATCCATAAATACAGCCATACCGTCTTGACTATATAAATATTGTACATCTTTTGTTTCAATATGTGCTTTTTCTACTTTTTCTTCTGGACGCATTGTTGTATCAACAGTAGAACCATTACGAATATCACGTATTTTCATACGCATTACTGTATTTCCTTTACCTGGTTTGTGATGGCTAATTTCTAAAACTTTTAATAACTTACCATCTAAAACGAATGTCATACCTGATTTTAAATCACTTACACTAATCATTTTTAAATCCTCTCTTTAATGTTTAAAATAGTTTTCTTTATTTTTATATCATAAATTGATTGATATTGCTATAACTTTATGCTTTTAATTTCATAATTATTTTGTATGGGAGACTTACAGATTTAGTAAATGTACCTATGAGTACTTGTAATTGTCCACCGAATTGACGTTTATAATGAAAATTACCCGTACTTTTACTTGCTTCATTCGTCTCAATCGTGCCGTAAAAATTAAATTGTTGATAATTATTTTGGTAAGCATATTTAATCATTTCCCAATTAATCATTGTCGCACCACCAAAGTTTAAATATTCATCATAAGAACCACCTAAAATAGATACAATTTCATTACCATAACACATCATAATATAAGCTGATAAAGGTAATTCATCTGTTGTAACATTCATTTCTTCAAATGTTTTTTGGCGTTTTATATAACTACTCAATTGATCTTTAGCATCTGTTATTTGCCCTTTAATTTTTTTAGTTATTGGCATTGCTTCTAGTTTATTAATTTTATCTGTAAAATCTTTAATGTTATCACTTAAATATTTTTGATAAGCTGAACAATCTAAATAAGCTAACATAAACTTTGCATCATCTTTAAAATATTTTTTTAGTAATTCAAAATAGTTTAAAGGTGGGACACTAAATCCTTTACGTGCACTAGTAGCTTGTAAAATATCGTTAAATAAAGGTAATTCATCAACTGTTAATTCTCGAACTTTAACTTGCGAAGCTTGAAACTTTTTTAAATCTCTTCTTAACGATGGTGGTAATTGCTCATACATGGCATCCACATTTTTAAAATGTTGTAATGGTTTGACAAAAATTTGCCCGACACTATGTAACGTATCTTCTTTGGATACATGATGATCATAACCATGTTGACCAAAAAATGTCACTAAATCATCGTAACGATGATCTTCTAAAATATTTAAATTTTCATCCATAATTTGTTGAATAATATAAGGATGAATAATGATTTGACTTGCACCTTGTTGTTTTAAAAATTTTTCTATTAATTTAAAACATTTTTTAACCAAAGTTATATTACTATAATCAAATAATGGCCCTTGAATAATTAACGCTTCTTTGAAAAAATAATATCTCTTTCTGTAATTTATAACAGCATGCCCCACTATATGATTATTATCATAAATTAATATGCACTGTGTTTTATCAAAATTTTGTCGTTCTGTTTGCATCTGAGCCATTGCTGCTGCTTGTAAAAAATTATTCACTGTATATTTATTAATTTCATTTTTATATGTTTCAGTCGAAACTATTTTTATATGTAACATTATTTTGTCTCACTTTCTTAAAGTCATTGTTTATTTTACACTACTTACTAATATTTTAAAAGAAAAACACTTTTAAAGTTTACATAATATTTTTATTATAAGAANGAAAAACACTTTTAAAGTTTACATAATATTTTTATTATAAGAAATATTATTGTGGATAATAATTTATTTTTTAATAGTTTATTCATCCTTTTAATATAGTTTACATAATATTTTTATTATAATGTTATTTTAAATTAACTTGTTATTTTGATAAAATTAAGTTAAAATTTTATATGATTATTAATACCTTAGCGAGTTAAGAATGGTGAAAGCTTAACAACATTAATTTGGCTACAATCAAATATTAATTAAGTGGATTTTTTAATCAACTAGGGTGGAATCGCGATTATATCGTCCCTAGAGTTATTACATATAACTCTAGGGACTTTTTATTTTAAGGAGGATAACAATGACTTATTCAATGGAAACAATTGTTAATTTAGCTAAGCATCGTGGCTTTGTTTTTCCAGGTTCGGAAATTTATGGTGGTTTAGCTAATACTTGGGACTACGGTCCATTAGGTGTGGAATTAAAAAACAATGTGAAAAAAGCATGGTGGAAAAAATTCGTACAACAATCACCTTATAATGTAGGTTTAGATGCAGCTATTTTAATGAATCCTAAAACATGGGAAGCTTCTGGTCATATTGGTAATTTTAATGATCCAATGGTTGACTGTAAACATTGTAAATCAAGACATCGTGCGGATAAATTAATTGAAGATTTTTATCAAGCACAAGGTAAAGAAATTATTGTAGATGGTATGCCACTTGATAAAATGAAACAATTAATGATTGATGAAGCTATTCCTTGTCCAGATTGTGGTAGTCATGATTGGACTGATATTCGTCAATTTAACTTAATGTTTAAAACTTTTCAAGGTGTAACAGAGAGTTCAACAAATGAAATCTTTTTACGTCCTGAAACAGCACAAGGTATTTTTGTTAATTATAAAAATGTACAACGTTCTATGCGTAAAAAATTACCTTTTGGTATTGCCCAAGTTGGTAAATCTTTCCGTAATGAAATTACACCAGGTAATTTTACATTCCGTACGAGAGAATTTGAACAAATGGAATTAGAATTTTTCTGTGCACCTGGTACAGATATTGAATGGCAAAATTATTGGAAACATTTTTGTCACAACTGGTTACTTGCATTAAATATGAAGTCAGAAAACACACGTTTACGTGATCACGATCAAGATGAATTATCTCACTATTCAAATGCAACGACTGATATTGAATATAAATTCCCGTTTGGTTGGGGAGAATTATGGGGAATTGCTGACCGTACAGATTTTGATTTACAACAACACATGTCACATTCAAACGAAGAATTTTTATACCATGATCAAACTACTGGAGAAAAATTTGTTCCTTATTGTATCGAACCATCTTTAGGTGCTGATCGTGTGACATTAGCATTTTTATGTGATGCATATGAAGAACAACAACTTTCTGAAACAGACAGTCGTACAGTTTTACATTTACATCCAGCCTTAGCACCATATAAAGCAGCAATTTTACCATTGTCTAAAAAACTTTCTGAAGAAGCACAACAATTATTTGCTGAACTATCAGAAGATTTCATGATAGACTTTGATGAAACAGCATCAATTGGTAAACGTTATAGACGCCAAGATGAAATCGGTACACCATTCTGTATTACATACGACTTCGAATCAAAAGAAGACGGACAAGTAACAGTTCGTGATCGTGATACAATGGAACAAGTGAGAATGCCAATATCAGAAGTAAAAGCATATTTAGCAGATAAAATTAAATTCTAAAAAGAAGATGAATAACTCAAGTTAATGCTTGAGCTATTCATCTTTACTTTTTATCATAATAATTTGTCCATTATCAATACTTACTTCTGCTGGACCTTCCAACCATTCATTACTAACAGTTAAAGAATCAGATAAATTTAAACGCTTATCTGTCAATGGATATTTAACATTGTTTAATGTAATTTGTACACCTTCATTTCGTGGAATAAAAGATAAATAATCATAATGTTCTTGATCAATTTTATAATGACCTGGTGGCAAAATTGTAAGTTTATTCTGAGCATCAATCAATGATAAACTAATATTTTGACGCTTAGCCTCTACATTGGCTAAAATATTTAAATTAGCTAAAAAATGATCAAGTCTACCACCAGTAGCACCATAAATTTCTATAATATCGATCGTATATTCTTGTGTTAATTTAGTTAAACAATAATTCAATGCTGCCTCAGTATCTGTTAAATCTTTATGCGGATTCAATCGAACAATATGAGGAACTTGTTGCTCAACATAGGCGAATTGTTGTGATGTAATGCTGTCAAAATCACCAATTGCACAAATAGGTATAATATTATGTTCAAGTAAAGTTATTGCCCCCTTATCTACCCCTACCCACATATCAATATGTGAATTGTATAGTAGATTGTCAGCTTTGCCACATAGTAGCCCTATCTTCATTTTAGTTTCTCAAACTTTCTATACCTTGTGCTAAATCAGGCGAATTAAATAAATAAGAACCTGCAATTAACCAATCAGCACCTGCTTCTCGACACAATTTAGCAGTACTATCATTAATACCACCATCTACTTCAATAGCAAAATTCAATTGATGATTTTGACGATAATCATTTAATTCTTTTATTTTATTAAGCATTTCTTTAATAAATACTTGACCACCAAAACCAGGGTTTACTGTCATCACTAAAACATAATCAACTTCTGATAATACATATTTAATTTGTTCTACAGAAGTATGTGGATTAACTACAACACCTGCTTTTGCGCCACTTTCTTTAATTTGTTGAATAACACGATGTAAGTGTGCCGTAGCTTCTACATGTACAGAAATATAATCAGCACCTGCTTCTCTAACATCATTAATATATTTTTCAGGATTTATCATCATTAAGTGAACATCAAATGGTAAATCTGTGTATGAACGTATAGCTGAAATAATCGGTAATCCTAATGAAATATTAGGTACAAAAGTACCATCCATAACATCTATATGCACGATATCTGCTCCTGCTTGTGTCATATGAATAATATCTCTACCTAAATTTGCAAAATCTGCTGATAAAATTGATGGTGCTATTTTAGTCATTTACTTTACCTCTAATATTTTATTTTTCTATTTGCAATTTCATCATAAAATAACAAATAATCTTCATAACGTTGTTGTGCAATAATTTTATTTTCAACTGCTAATTTAATAGCACATTTAGGTTCATGATAATGATGACATTCTCTAAATTTACATTGTTCACTAAGTTCTCTAAACTCTAAAAAACAATATTTTAAATTGTCTAATGAGATTTCATCAAAATTAATTGCCGAAAATCCTGGTGTATCTGCAATTAAACCTGTACCTAATTCATAAGCTTCTACATGTCTAGTCGTATGTTTACCACGTCCTAATGATTTAGAAATCTCTGAAGTAGCTAAAGTTAGTTCTGGAATTAAGCTATTTAATAAAGTTGATTTACCAACACCTGATTGTCCACAAAATACACTGAATTTATCTTGACATAATGCAATAAGTTGCTGTTTATCTTGTTGAGCATCTAATACTTGATAGCCTATTTTTTGATACGTTTCAATAATGTCAGTTGATAAGGTTAATAAATCTGTTTTAGTCATCACAATAATCGCTGAAATATTATGAAAAGCTAAAATAGTTAAAAATCTATTTAATAATCTTGTTGAAAATTGTGGATTAGTTGTCGACATTAATACGAAAGCTTGATCAATATTTACAATAGGTGGTCTAACGAGTGTATTTTTTCTCTCTTCAACTTTCAGAATATAACCATCTGTTTGATTTTCTTGTTGAAATACGACATTATCACCTACTAAAGGACTAAATTTATCTTTTCTAAATTTACCTCTTGCTCGACATTGATAGATTTGCTGTTGTGCTGTTTCTACATAATAAAATCCACTTAGTGCTTTAATTACTTTTCCTGTTAACAAATACTCACCTCTAACTTTAAACTAATTTAATTTTATCATCTATTGATGTAAAAAAACAAGGTTTTAATGCATATAACATTAAAAGGTTCTATAATTTAAAGTGTTG
>NZ_JBZXTS010000050.1:0-8861 GCF_058895785.1 Staphylococcus sp. B1(2026) | reverse complement strand
TCAACACTTTAAATTATAGAACCATAAAATGTCGAATAGTATCTTGATATTCAATTAATTGTGCTAAACAACTTGGTTTAATTGTATCAATATTATTGAAAGGTAACCATGTGAAACCATCAGGTAATTGTTCAGGTAAATCCATTGTTACAGTATAAATATAAAGTAATTCTTGGTATTGATGACCATTAGATTTAGTAAAAAAGTTTTCAATCATCGCATATAATTTAGCATCTGTTACATGACCATTAATTTCTTCTTTAATTTCTCTCTGTAAAGCTTGATAAGATGATTCACCAATTTTTACACGACCACCTACTAAAGATATGTAGCCTTGTGGAAACTGTTGAACTAAAAGATGGTCTTGATGTGTTAACCATACAGCAACACGAATATTTAATGTCGATTATCTAATTGAATAGTTAAATCTTTTACTTCTTGCATAAATTTTCTCCTTATTTAAATTGTGTATAATACAATTTAGCATAATGTCCATTTAAAGCTAATAGTTCTTCATGTGTCCCTTGTTCAACGATGCCCTCAGGTGTTACTACGATAATGCGATCAACATGTTTAATCGTTGCTAAACGGTGTGCAATAATTAATGTTGTACGTCCTTCAGCTAAAACATCAAAAGCTTGTTGAATGAAATGCTCGGTTTCAGTATCTAATGCACTCGTTGCTTCATCTAAAATTAAGATAGATGGATTTTTTAAGAAAATACGTGCAATTGCTAAACGTTGTTTTTGACCACCTGATAATTTAACACCACGTTCACCAATAGGTGTATGAATTCCTTCAGGTAAATCTTGAATAACTTCTTCTAATTTAGCACTTTTAATAGCTAAGTCAACTTCTTCATCAGTTGCATCCAAACGTCCGTATAATACATTGTCTTTGATTGTACCATTAAATAAGAATACATCTTGTTGAACAATCCCAATTTGTTGACGTAAAGATTGTAAAGTGTAGTGACGAATATCATGATTATCAATTGTAATTTCACCAGATGTAATATCGTAAAATCTTGGCAGTAAATTGATTAAAGTTGTTTTACCCGAACCACTTGGGCCAACAAAAGCAATCGTTTCACCTGCTTTAATTGTTAAATTAATGTTTTTCAATACATCTTTATGATCTTGATAGCCAAAAGTAACTTGATGGTATTGAATATTACCTGTAAAGTGTGGTGCTGTCACGGCGTTAGGTTGATCTATAATTGTAGGCTGACGTTGTAACTCTTCTTGAAATCTTTTAAAGCCAGCAATGCCTTTTGGATACATTTCAATCATTGTGTTGATTTTTTCAATAGGTTTAACAAATGTATTAGCCAATAAAATAAATCCGACTAATTGTCCAGTAGATAACTCACCTTTAATTGTATAGTAGGCACCTGAAATTAGTGCGATGAGTGTAATTAGACGCATAAGTACGTAATTGAATGATGAACTCATTGCCATTGTTTTATAAAATGCTAATTTATTAGTACGATAAGTCTGAATTAAATTTTCAAATAAATTTTGTTCATGTTGTTCATTAGCAAAGGCTTTAACGACACGCACACCACTCAAAGTATTTTCTAAGCTGGCATTAAAAGCGCCTAATTGTTTATAAATTTGTCGATTGATATTTTTCATCCGACGATTAAAATAAGACAAACCAATACCTAATAAAGGAATAAGTACAATTGATCCGATAGCTAAACCATGATGAACTTGCCACATTAATAAAAATGAACCAATAATACTCATAATAGTAATAAAAATATCTTCAGGACCATGATGTGCGACTTCACTCACTTCAAATAAGTCATTAGATAGTCTACTCATTAATTCCCCAGTTTTAACTTCGTCGTAATAGTCATAAGAATGTTGTTGTAAATGTGCAAATAAATCACGACGCATATCTGTTTCAATATTGATTCCTAATGTATGACCTAAATATACAACAATATAATTCATAGTCATATTAAATAAATAAAACACTAACAATAAACTACATACTAAAACAATGACTTTAAAATTACCAGTAGGTAAAATTTTATCAATAATATGATTAACCACGATAGGAAATAATAGTTCTAAAACTGCTGATAAAACAGCACAACCAAAATCAATCGTGAATAGTTTTTTGTAAGGTTTATAATAATGAAAAAATTGTTTTAACATTAAACTATCCTCCTTATATTTATAATGATTATAGAACTTTTGTACGTTAAACTCAACTAATTGTGATAAGTATGTTATGATAGAGAAAATTAATTTTAAGGAGAAAAAAATGATTACTTCAATAGGACAAGTGATGTTATATGTTAATGACACAGAAGCAGCGAGAGATTTTTGGTGCCAAAAGATGGGATTTGTTGAAATAGATAAGCTACCGATGATGGCAACAACATCATATGTTATTGCACCACAACTAAGTAGTGATGTTCAGTTTGTATTACATAATAAAGAAGTGATTAAACAATTAAGCCCAGAAGTATCATTAGAAATACCTTCTATTTTATTAGCAACAGATGATATTCACGCAACTTATCAGCAATTAATGAATCAGCAAGTAGTTGTTCATGAAATTCAACAAATGCCGGAATTTTTAGTCTGTAATTTTGCAGATAATGAAGGTAATTATTATGCGATAAAACAAACAATTACGACAGATTGAAAATGAGAAGATTTCAATCTGTCGTATTATTATTGTGAAAAATAAGATGTCATTTGTGATGGCGTTAAGTGATTACTTAGTGCAATTAATAATTTTAAACGTGCTTTTGGACCATTTAAACCATTAGAAAAAATGACACCTAATTGTGCTAATTGTTTACCACCGCCTTCATAGGCATAAATAGGTGCAGCAATACCGTTAAAACAGCGTGAAACTAATACAATAGTCATTTGTTCTGCTAAGCATTGTTGTATTTTTGGTAAGAGATAAGGAGGTAAATTACCTTGGCCTAATGCCTCAATAACCAAACCTTTGTATTGGTGTGTGCGATAAAAATCAAAAATATCTGGATCAATATCACAATGCGCTTTAATTAATCCGACTTTTAAAGTGTGGTCAACATGTTGATAATGCGCTTTTTTAAAAGGTAAACGATGAAATTGTACATCATTTTTAGTGATAATTCCAATAGGTCCAAAATTAGGACTTTGAAATGTACTTACATTAGAAGTATGTGTTTTGGTGATGTTTTCTGCGGTATGTATTTCGTCATTAAACACAACAAGCACACCTTTACTCGTTGAATTATCGTCACTAGCAACACGCACAGCTGAAATAAAATTATATAAACCATCAGCACCGATTTCATTAGAAGAACGCATAGCACCTGTAATAACGACAGGTAAGTCACTATCTAGCACTAAATCTAAAAAATAAGCTGTTTCTTCTAAAGTGTCAGTACCATGGGTAATAACAACACCATCAACACGATCAGCATATTGTTTAATTGTATCAGCAATTTGTTGCATATGATGAATAGTCATTTGTGGTGAAGGTAAATGAAAAATTTCAATATTCGTTAATTGTGCTAAGTCTTGTAATTGATGAGCTTGTTGAGCGATAGGATTATGTTCTGTCGTCACTACACCTTCATTAGAAGCGGACATTGATATCGTACCACCTGTATGAATTACTAAAATATGTTTCATAGTTCTCCTCCTTTTTTAACAGTATATCATATAAGATAATGTTAAATTACTTATAAATATGCTAAAATATTTGTGGGCATATGTCTATTATTTATTATCAAAGAAAGAGGCTAATAATGAAGAAAATTACTATTGCAGTTGATGGTCCAGCAGCAGCTGGAAAAAGTACCGTCACTAAAATTGTAGCACAACAATTAAATTATATTTATGTAGATACAGGTGCACTTTATCGTGCGATTACATATTTTTTATTACAAAATAAAATTAATTTGACAGATGAAGAAGTTGCATCAAATTTATCCGACTTAAAAATACAGCTGATACCTACTGATAATGGTTTAGAAGTTTTTATTAATCAACAAAATGTAACAAATATTATTCGTCAACCTTTAGTGACAGAGCATGTCTCACAAGTGGCTAGTCTAGCATCAGTGCGTCAATTTTTATTGCAAACACAAAGAGATATGGCACAACAAGGTGGTGTAATTATGGATGGGCGTGATATTGGGACAACAGTATTACCGAATGCTGAATTAAAACTGTATATGACCGCATCAAGTGAAGCACGTGCAAAAAGACGTTTTCTTCAAAATGAACAACAAAACATTCATGTCCCATTATTACAATTACAACAAGAAATTGAAGCACGTGATTTAGCAGATATGTCTCGTGATATTTCACCCTTACAACAAGCACCAGATGCAATTGTCATTGATAGTACAAATTTAACGCAACAACAAGTTGTAGATAAAATTTTACAGTTAGTAGCAGAGAAGGTGAAATAATGTTTTATCGTATTGTAACAACACTATGTAGATGGTATTATCAATTATTTTATGGTTTAAAAATTATAGGACAGCAACACATTCCACAACAAGGTGCGATTGTGATTTGTGCGAATCATAAAAGTATGCACGATCCAGTAATTTTAGTGGCAAGTTGTCCTAGAACTTTGCATTGTATTGCTAAAGATACTTTATTTCGTTATCCTATCATTCGTTATTTTTTAAAATTATTGCATGCTATTCCAGTAGCAAGAGGTAAAGCAGACATGGCAATGGTTAGAACGTCGATTAATTTATTAAAAGAAGGCGAAGGTATTGGTATTTTTCCAGAAGGTACACGTGTTAAAGGCGAAGAACTTGGTAAAGGACAAGCAGGTGCAGCCATGATTGCAATGCGTGGAGAAGCATATATTATTCCATGCGCCATTTCAAGTCAATATAAATTGTTTAGACGTACGACGATAGAATTTGGGCAACCTATTGATACGAAACAATTAAAACAACAAAAAATGAAAAATGAAGTCGTTATTGAACAGATCATGGGAGATATTCAACACTTATTAAGTCAGAAATCTTAAAAAAATTCAAAAAAAATTAAAAATTTTTAATATTATCATGACTAATTAAGTAAAATAGTATATAATAGCATTATTAGTGTTTTTCAAGGAGGATTTCGTATGACAAACTCATTCGAAGAGTTATTAAATAGCTCAGCTGATTTTTTAAAGAAAGGTGATAAAGTATCTGGTACTGTATTTAAAGTAGAAGATGACTTAGTTTATGTTGATGTACCTGGTGCACAGTATGACTGCGTTATTCCATTACGTAATTTATCATCAAAACGTGTAGAGAAAGCAAGTGATGTCGTTGCAATCGGTGACGAAATTGAAGCACTTGTTGTTAATGTAAAAAAAGATCGTGTAACAAAACGTGAAGATATTCCAGGTCAAATTGTTTTATCTCGTCGTGCATTAGATCGTGAAGCATACCGTCAAGTAGAAGAAGCTTCATGGACAGACTTAGAAGCAAAATTAGCTTCTGGTGAAATTTTCGAAGCAGAAGTAACAGAAGCAGTTAAAGGTGGTTTATTAGTAGATGTAGGTGTACGTGCATTCGTACCAGCTTCATTTGTTGATGATAAATTCATCGAAGACTTTACACCTTATGTAGGTCAAACTTTAACATTTAAAGTAATTGAATTAGATAGAGAACGTAATCGTGCTGTTTTAAGTCACCGTATTATCGTTATTGAAGAAAAAGAAGCAGCACGTAAAGCCGCTTTTGCTTCAGTTAATGAAGGTGATGTGTTAGAAGGTACAGTTGTACGTTTAACAAACTTTGGTGCATTTATTAACTTAGGTGAAGTAGATGGTTTAGCTCACATTTCTGAGTTAGCACACTTCCACGTGAAATCACCATCAGAAGTTGTAAAAGTTGGTGATAAAGTACAAGTTAAAGTATTAAAAGTTGATACTGAAGAAGGTCGTATTGGTTTATCTGTAAAAGCAACACAACCAACACCTTGGGCTTTAGCTGAAGAAAAAATTCATGTTGGTGACGAATTAGATGGTGTTGTACGTCGTTTAACTACATTCGGTGCATTCGTTGAATTATTACCAAGTGTAGACGGTTTAGTGCATATTTCTGAAATTGCACACGAACATATCGGTACGCCACAAGAAAAATTAACAATTGGCCAAGAAGTTAAAGTTAAAGTATTAGATGTTAACTTTGATGAGCAACGTATCTCATTAAGTATCAAAGCTTTATTAGATGCACCAGTGCGTCAAGAAAAAGCTGTAAAAGAAGTGTATGAAACTTCATATTCAGATTCAAACGAAGATGCTGCATTCACTTTAGGTGATAAATTCGCTGGCTTAAAATTAGAAGATTAATCTAAAAAGGTTGTGGTGTTCGCATCGCAACCTTTTTATCATAGTATAAAAGGAGAATAGCATGTCAAAAGCAACTTTAGATGATGTTAAATCAAAACTTGAAAATTTTATGGAAGAATTAGAACAATTAAATCCAGATACAATTGAATTGTCACAAATTGATCGCCTAATTACTTTGATTAATGAACTAGATGATGAAATTACAGCAGTTAAAAGCAATTAAGCATCATATGCGTTAATTTGACTTTATAAGTTGACACTGTGGGGGTGGAGATAAAATGCTTCACGCCCTTTTTGTCTAAATATTAGGAGAAAAAAATGAAAAAACAACCAAAGAAACAAGCAACACAGCGTATTTTACTTACAATTAAAAAAATTGGCATTAATGGTGAAGGTATAGGTTTTTATAAAAAGAAAATCACCTTTGTGAAAGGTGCCTTACCTGACGAAGTCGTATTTTGTGAAATCACTGATGAAACAAGAGGCTATATTATTGCTAAATTATTAAAAGTGAAATCAGCAAGTCCTCATCGTGTAGCAGTAGAAGAAGCTTATATTAATAGTGGTGGACATCAATTGATGCATGTTGCTTACGATCAACAATTAATTTATAAACGTCAAATATTATTAGATGCATTTAATAAACATTGGCAGTTAACACCTCAATTAGAGAACTTAATTTTACCTACTTTAGCTAGTCCAAAAATTAAAGGTTATCGTAATAAAAATCAATATCCAATTTCAATTGAAAATGGTAAAGTTGTTGCTGGTTTATACCAAGAAGGTACAAATGAACTAGTGGACATCAATGAAGATAGTGTATTAAATAATGTGAACAATGAAATTACTAAATTAATTAAGCAATTAATTATTAAATATCGCATTAGTATTTCTAAATCTAAAAAAGTACTAGGTATTCGTTATATTGCTACACGTAGTTCGTTTGCGACAGGTGATGTACAAGCTATTTTAATTGCCAATTCACCTAAAATTGATCATTTGGATAAATTAGTTGCTAAACTATCACAACATAAACGTGTTAAAAGTATTATTTTAAATATTACAGAAGATGACGACCATTTAGTGATGGGGCGTCGTAATATTACTTTATATGGTGAGGATTATATTATCGAAAAAATTGGTAATATTAGTTATCAATTGTCAGCAAACTCATTCTTTCAATTAAATCCATTACAAACAAAAGTATTATATGATAAAGTGATTGAATTAGCACAATTAACGAAAGAAGATACTGTATTAGATGCTTTTTGTGGTGTAGGTACAATTGGTATTTATTGTAGTCAATATTGTAAAGATGTTTACGGTATGGATTTAGTTAAAGAAGCTATTAAAGATGCCCAAGCTAATATTGAACGTAACAATATCACTAATTGTCAATATGTGACAGGTGATGCAAATAAACTTGTACAACAATGGGTGAAATCCGGTAAGCATTTTGATGTTGCTATCGTTGACCCACCACGTATAGGTTTAGGTGGCTTAGCCCAACAATTAATGAATACAAAAGCTAAAAAAATTGTTTATGTCAGTTGTAATCCATCTTCTTTAGCGAAAGATTTAAAAATCTTAACAAGAAAATATCATGTGCGTACAATACAACCTTTAGATATGTTTCCACATACGCCACAAGTCGAAGCAGTTGTTTTATTAGAAAGAAAATAAATTGAAAATATCTAAGCATTGTCAGCTTTGCTTAGATATTTTTATGTTAATAAGGATATATTAATGATTATTAGAAAAGAAACTGTAGAAGATTAAGATAATATATATACAATGATTATAAAATCTTTTGCTAATGAAGAACATTCAAATAAAAATAAACAAAATTTAGTCAATGAATTAAGAACAGGTACATCATTTGTACCTGATTTAGCTTTAGTTGCAGAAATTGATCATCATATTGTAGGGTATATTTTATTTACTGAAGCAAAAGTGAATAATGATACAGTATTAGCTTTAGCACCATTAGCTATTCATCCTGATTATCAAGGTAAGGGCATAGGTACAGCATTAATACATGAAGGTCATAGCATTGCTAAAAAACTTGGTTATAGTTATTCAATCGTTTTAGGAAGTGAAACATATTATCCTAGAGTGGGTTATTTACCAGCAAAAATATTTGGCATTAAAGCTCCTTTTGATATTCCAGATGAAAATTTTATGGCATTTAAATTAACTGAAGAAGCAGCTAATCTTTCGGGTGTAGTGCAGTACGCAGAGGCATTTGGCATTAAATAATGAATAGTTGTTTATTTTGATTATAAAGAACAGCCTAATGATGAAGAAACTTATGTGGAGGTAGGATTTTGATACAATTAGTTAGAGCAACAATCAATGATAGTCACATGATTTGGCAAATGCAAATCAAATCTTTTGAAGAATTATTAATAAAATATCAGGATAATCAGACAAGTCCAGGTAATGAAAGTTTAGAACGCATACAAGAAAAATTAAAGCAATCGTTCACTTACTTTTATTTAATAGATAGGTTGTAAAATTAAATGCGA
>NZ_JBZXTS010000049.1:0-8985 GCF_058895785.1 Staphylococcus sp. B1(2026) | reverse complement strand
ATTCAGTTTTGAGTGTATGCTCACTGTCTGGTGATGATAGTGGAGAGGCCACACCTGTTCCCATGCCGAACACAGTAGTTAAGCTCTCTTACGTCGATGGTAGTTGGACTGACGTCCTGCGAGAGTAGATCGTTGCCGGGCAACTTTTGAGATGACTTTGTCATCTCTTTTTTTGTTTTAATGGACATGTTACTTGCTTTCATGATTAAAGGATGTATATACTATAATAAATATAAGTGGAGGTTGTTATGAGTCAATTAGAAGAAAAATTAAATCATATTAAAATAACAACAAAAATGTTATTAGATGAAATTGAAAAATTAACCAATGATATTTCAGAATTAGAACAATATAATCAAAGATTAATTTATGAAAATCAACAGTTACAAGAAGTTGTGGCTTCGGCAACAAAAGTTGCCAAACCTAATCGTGCCTCAAATGCATTGTTAGAAATGTATGAAAGAGGTTATCACATATGTACTGAATCATTTTCAAAACCATTAGATGATACAAAAGGTTGTTTATTTTGTGATCAAGTTATAGAAAGAAATAAAGGTTAATATGTTAAAAGACAATGAACGTTTTGATTATTTAATTAAAGAGAATTTGAAAATTATTCAAAATGATGATTTTTTTGCGATGTCAACTGATGCATTGTTATTAGCTAATTTTTGTAAAATATCTAAAAATAGTAAGACGAGATGTGTTGATTTATGTGCAGGTAATGGTGTGATTCCATTATTATTATCTCATAAAATAAATGGTAAGATTCAAGCGATTGAAATTCAAGAAGCTTTAGTAGATATGGGAAGACGTTCTATAGCATATAACCATTTAGAGCAACAAATTGAATATCATCATTTGGATATTAAAGAATGCGTACCTTATCTAAATCAAAGTTATTATGATTGTGTCACGTGTAATCCACCTTATTTTACAACAGAACAAATGCCTAAGAAAAAATTAAAAACATCACATGCGATTGCTAGACACGAATTGTTATGTACACTAGAAGATTGTATCAAAGTAAGTAGTCAATTATTAAAACAAGGTGGTAAGTTGAATATGGTCCACCGTGCGTATCGTTTGTCAGATATTATTGTAACGATGGCAAAATATAAATTAGCACCTAAACGTATACAATTTGTTTATAGTCATCTAAATGATGATCAAGCAACAACGGTTTTAATTGAAGCCATTTATGATGGTTTTTTAGGTAGTTGTCAAATTGAACAACCATTTTATATATATAAGAAAGATAATGAATATACTGAAGAAATGAAGAAAATATATTATGGGTAAACACTATTTTTATGTGCTAAAGTGTTGCGATAATTCTTTTTATGCCGGCTATACGAATAATTTAGAAAAAAGAATTAGTTGTCATAATAATGGAAAAGGTGCAAAGTATACACGAGCTAGAAGGCCAGTTATGTTGATTCATCATCAACAATTTGATGAAAAAAGGCGTGCAATGCAATATGAATATTATTTTAAAAAATTATCAAGAAAGCAAAAAGAATGTTACTTAGCAGGTGCATACAGTTTAATTAGTGAACGAATAGAGGATAAACAATGACAGGAAGTTTATATTTAATTTCAACACCGATAGGTAATTTAGAAGATATTACTTATCGTGCTTTACGTATATTAAAAGAAGAAGTTACTTTATTAGCTTGTGAAGATACACGTAATACGAAAAAATTATTAACACATTTTGATATTAAAGTACCTTTAGTAAGTTATCATGAACATAATAAAAATTATGCAACACAACAATTAATAGATAAATTAAAATCAGGTGAGACAATCGGTTTAGTTAGTGATGCAGGAATGCCGTGTATTTCAGATCCTGGTTATGAATTAGTTGTTGCTTGTTATGAAGATGATATTCCAGTAATACCATTACCTGGTGCAAATGCTGCATTAACAGCTTTAATTGCGAGTGGTTTATCAGCTTATCAATTTACATTCAATGGTTTTTTACCTAGGCAAAAAAAAGATTTACAAAGTGCTTTAGAAAAAATCATGAATAAAGAAGTTACACAAATTATCTACGAATCACCACATCGAATTGTAAAAACGATAGAAATGATTTATAAAATTGATCGTACTAGACAAGTGACAGTCGCAAGAGAGTTAACTAAACGTTTTGAGCAAATTGTCACACAACCAATTCATCAAATTGTTGAAGCATTGAATAATGGTGAGATACCTATTAAAGGTGAATTTGTAGTAATTATTGACGCAGCTAAAGAAATCATAGAAAATATAGAAGTTTGGTGGACTAATTTATCGATTGAATCACATGTTGAACATTATGTAAATGATGGTATGACACCAAATAAAGCGATTAAACAAACTGCTATGGATAGAAAAATGCCTAAAAGAGAAGTGTATCAACATTATCATTTATTAAATAAAACTATAGATTAGTTAAAATCAGTAGAGTTTTTCTATATTAATTCTAATTGTTTGATTTTGATTACAAATAGTCATACAATACCTGTGCGGAATATTTTATTGTTGATTAAACTTGAAGTGAAATTATTTTTATTTGTATATAACTAATTTATTACTTAAAACTTTCCTACACTTTATAGTATAGATAATAAAATAGTTTTTCAGTATTTATATTAATTAGGGTAGAGATGATTGATATTATGTGCTGACTAACAGTATCTTCCGTAATTATCCTTATTACATTAAATCAATGTGATAAGGATTTTTATTTTTGAAAACCTTTGTTTATTAAAAAAATCATGTTAAAATTAATCAGTATTACTTGGAGGTGAAATGATGGGAAGAAAAAAACCTTTTTCAAAATTATTTGAATTAAGTCAACAAGGTGTAACCAATGAGCAACATATAATTACACATATTACACTGAATGATATTGTACCTAATAGATTTCAACCTAGAAATCATTTTAATGAACAAACGATTAAAGAATTAGCAAGATCCATTAAAGAAAATGATTTATTACAACCAATTATAGTCAGAGAAATTTCACCTAATTTATATGAAATTATTGCAGGTGAGAGAAGATATCGTGCAATCAAGTCGTTAGGTTGGGGTAGCATACCAGCAATTATTAATAATATGACTGATAATCAAGTAGCAACATTAGCTTTAATAGAAAATATTCAAAGAGAAGAATTAAGTGCAATTGAAGAAGCACAAGCATTTAAACAATTACTGTCATTACGTGAAATTACACAACAAGAATTAGCACAATCAATAGGTAAAACTCAATCATCTATTGCTAATAAAATTAGACTATTAAAATTAACACCTGAAGTACAACAAGCCATCATTAATCAAAAAATTACTGAAAGACATGGGCGTGCATTATTAGCATTAGATGAATTAGGACAAAAATATTTGTTGAAAAAAATTATGAGTCAACAATTAAATGTCTTACAAACAGAACAAAGAATAAAACAATATCTTATTGAACAAGATGCGCCACAACAAGTAAAAAAATATAATGTACATAAAGTGATTCATCAATTACAACAACAAGTACAACAATTAGCACAACAATATGAAACAGATATTGATGTGTTAGAAGCAGAAGGAATAGATTTCATCGAATTAACAATAAAAATACCAAGATATAATAAATAAGGAGAAACGTATGTCGAAAATTATTGCGATTGCGAATCAAAAAGGTGGTGTAGGTAAAACAACCACAGCAATTAATTTAGCAGCCAGTTTAGCACATTTAGATTATCAAGTTTTATTAGTAGATGTAGATCCACAAGGTAATGCAACGAGTGGATTAGGTATTAATAAAAATGAAGTTGAATTATCTATTTATGATGTATTAATAAATAATCAGCGTATAAGTGAAACGATACAAAAAACTACACAACAAAATTTAGATTTAGTACCTGCAAATATCGCCTTAGCTGGTGCAGAGATAGAATTAGTGACAGCTATTTCACGTGAATTAAGATTAAAACGTGCAATAGATGAAATTATAGACAATTATGACTATATTATTATTGATTGTCCTCCATCATTAGGCTTAATTACAATTAATGCACTGACTGCTGCACAAAGTGTACTTATACCTGTACAAAGTGAATATTACGCACTAGAAGGGTTAGGGCAATTATTAAATACAATTAGTATTGTACAGCAACATTTAAATGAAAACTTGGTTATTGAAGGTGTCTTATTAACTATGGCAGATCAGCGTACTAATTTAAGTGCACAAGTAGGACAAGAAGTACGTCAATATTTTGAAGATAAAGTTTATCAAACTGTGATTGATCGTAGTGTGAGATTGAGCGAAGCGCCAAGTTTTGGACAAGCGATTTTAAACTATTCAGCATCTTCTCGAGGTGCAGAACAATATTTATCCTTAGCTAAGGAGGTGTTGGCAAATGGTTAAAAAAAATAATGGTGGTTTAGGTAAAGGTTTAGGTGCAATCTTTCAAAATCATCAAGTTAATTTACAACCTGGAGAAGAAATCAAACAAATTGCTATTAAAGATTTAAAGGCTAATCCATATCAACCACGTCAACACTTTGATGAAGAAGCGTTAGAAGAATTAGCACAATCAATAGCTGTACATGGTATTTTACAACCGATTGTTGCGAGAGAAGGACTTAAAAGTTATGATATTGTGGCTGGTGAACGTCGATTTAGAGCCGCACAGTTAGCTGGTTTAACAGAAGTACCAGTAATAGTAAGATCATTTACAGACACACAATTAATGGAATTAGCCATTATAGAAAACTTACAAAGAGAAAACTTAAATCCATTAGAAGAAGCAAATAGCTATCAAGTATTAATGGATAAATTAAGTTTTACACAAGAAGATATAGCAAAAAGACTTGGAAAAAGTCGTTCATATGTGGCTAATATGCTACGTTTACTAGCCCTACCTTCTGAAATAAAAAAATTAGTTAATGAAGGTTTATTGACTTATGGACATGCTAGAACATTATTAAGTTTAAAAGCGCATCAATTAATGATAAAGGTTGCATATAAAGTGATAGACGAACATATGAGTGTACGTGCCTTAGAAGTATATGTAAAACAATTATTAACACCTGAAGAAGTACAACCAAAGCCAGCTAATAAATCAATTTTTATTGTGGAACAAGAAAAAAAATTAAGACAACGTTTAGGGACTTCTGTAGCGATTCATCAAGGGCAAAAAAAAGGAAAGATAGAAATTACTTTTTTAAATGATGAAGATTTAAATCGTATTTTAGATTTATTAAAAAAGTAGGTGATTAAATGACACATATAATTAATGAAGTTAAACAAAATATATATACTTTATTACATAATAGTCAATTATGGCTAGTCATGACTAAAAAATTATTAAGCATCATTGTTATTATGTTTATTGCGATGATTAGTATTCGGCTTATTAAATTCATTATTCAGCGTATTTTTAATTTAAGATATAAAGCGACGATTTTAGATCGTCATGAACGTACGATGAAAAAAAATAAAACGATTGAAAAATTGTTGATTAGTATCGCAAAATATACAATTTATTTCTTAACCTTAGTTTCTATTCTTTCTAATTTAGGAATTAATCTAACAGGATTGATTGCTGGTGCTGGTTTAGTCAGTGTGGCAATTGGATTTGGTGCACAAACTTTAGTGAAAGATATTATTACAGGATTTTTTATTGCATTAGAAGATCAATTTAGTGTAGGGGATTACATTCAAATTTATAATGGCAGTAATATTATTGCTGAAGGGACTGTAGATGTATTAGGTTTACGTGCTACA
The DNA here is from genome assembly GCF_058895785.1 of Staphylococcus sp. B1(2026). NCBI lineage: Bacteria > Bacillati > Bacillota > Bacilli > Caryophanales > Staphylococcaceae > Staphylococcus > Staphylococcus sp. B1(2026). The sequence continues at coordinate 3,221 of NZ_JBZXTS010000049.1, read as the reverse complement.
AAATTAAAATCATCAACAGGAGAAGAGTGGTTTGTACCTAATAGTCAAATTATTCAAGTTTTAAATAAATCGATGAATTTTAGTACTGTGACTATTGATATGACGATAAGTAGTCATCAAGATATTCAACAAATAAGACAATTGTTAAAAGGTTATTTATTAAAATTACAAAGCACTAAAGATTATCAAGCTGTACTTTATAGTAAAAGTAAGCAATCTTTAAATCCAAAATTATTAGGGATAGAATCTATTGGACAAAATAATATAACACTACGTATTATTGGTGAATCCGAACCGATGAAAAACAATCTTTTGTTACGTATGTTAAATGAAGATTTGATGTTGTTTACACAAAAACACCAAATCAAATTAGTAAATTTATCTAATAATTTTTAAAAATAGGAGGATAAAATGAATCATAAAACATATAACTTAAATGATATTGTAGAGATGAAAAAACAACATCCGTGTGGTACAAATTGTTGGAAAATTATTCGCCTAGGTGCAGACATTAAAATTAGATGTACAGGTTGTGACAATATTATTATGTTATCACGTAATGAATTTAATAAAAAATTAAAAAAAGTGTTGCGTACTATGCAATAAAATTACCTGTTTAATTAAGTTGTTCCCGTTGACATCAGTGGGATTACTGTGTATTATTTACTAGTATCAAAATAGAAAGAGTAATATCTTTCGAAAATTTTATAGAAGGAAAGAAAGAAAATGAAAAAAAGTCGTTTTAATAGTTTTTTTATTGCGTTGATATTAACTTTATTTGCTTCTTTGGTCGGAAGATATTTATCTCATCTACCTTATTTAAGTGTTTTGGGTGGGATGATTTTGTCTTTATTAATTGGTGTGATTTACCAATTATATCCAAAAGCAATTACTGTTTCTAAACAAGGCACGTCGTTCATTAGTAGTAAATTTTTAAGAGCGGGTATTATTTTATTTGGTTTCAAGTTAAATGTAGACACATTGATTGCAACAGGTAAGCAATCAATCTTACTAGCAATCTTTGTAGTTGCATTTACGACGGCAGTCATTTATACTATAGCTCGAGCTTTTAAAATTGAGAAGAATTTATCTTTATTAGTTGCAATTGGTTGTGCAGTTTGTGGTGCAGCAGCTGTTATGGCAATTACACCTCAGATCAAAGCTAAATCAGAACAAAGTGTTTTAGCTGTATCAATTGTTGCAGTATTAGGTACAATTTTTACAATTCTAGAAGTCGTTATAAAGCCTTATTTAGGTTTTACAGATGCACAATTTGGTATTTTAGCAGGTGCTTCTTTACATGAAATTGCGCATACTGTTGCAGCAGGTAGTAGTGTAGGAGATAGTGGATTAGATATTGCTATTATTACAAAATTATCAAGAGTATTATTATTAGTTCCAGTAGCAATTTTAGTAAAAATGTTTTATGTTAAAAATACGAGTGATGACGCTGGTGTATCAATTCCATGGTTTTTATTTGGATTTTTAGCAACAAGTTTGTTAGGAACATACACATTATTAGGTGAGTATGCTGTACAATTAGCAGACTTTGGTACAATTTTATTAGGTATGGCTATGGCAGCCTTAGGGATGTCAGCAAATGTTAAATATATTTTAAACCATGGTTTAAAAGTATTTGGTATTGCTACAATCGGTTCTACAATATTACTAGGTGCATGTTTATTGATTATTAAATTATTTATGTAATATTACTAGGAGGTAAGAAAATGTCAAACAATCGTTTAACAACAAGTTGGGGTTCACCAGTAGGTGACAATCAAAATTCATTAACAGCTGGTCAAAGAGGCCCAGTTTTAATTCAAGATGTTCATTTATTAGAAAAATTAGCACACTTTAACCGTGAACGTGTACCAGAGCGTGTTGTACATGCTAAAGGAACAGGTGCTCATGGAACATTTGTTGTCACTAACAACGAATTATCAAAATATACACGTGCAGCATTTTTATCAGAAGCTGGTAAAGAAACACCTGTATTTGTACGTTTTTCAACAGTAGCTGGTGAAAATGGTTCAGCAGATACTGTACGTGACCCACGTGGTTTTGCAGTTAAATTTTATACTGAAGAAGGTAACTACGATTTAGTAGGTAACAACACACCAGTATTCTTTATTCGTGATGCAATTAAATTCCCTGATTTTATTCATACACAAAAACGTGATCCAAAAACACATTTAAAAAATCCTAATGCGGTATGGGATTTCTGGTCATTATCTCCAGAATCATTACACCAAGTAACGATTTTAATGTCTGACCGTGGTATTCCAGCAACTTTACGTCACATGAATGGTTATGGTTCTCATACATTCAAATGGGTTAATGCAGAAGGTGAAGCTTTCTGGGTTAAATATCACTTCAAAACAGACCAAGGTGTTAAAAACCTAGATGTTGATTTAGCAACAAAATTAGCTGGTGAAAACCCAGATTATCACACTGAAGATTTATTTAATGCGATTGAAAAAGGTGAGCACCCGTCTTGGACGTTAAAAGTACAAGTTATGCCATTTGAAGATGCTAATACATATCGTTTTGATCCATTTGATGTAACAAAAGTTTGGTCTCATAAAGATTATCCATTAATCGAAGTAGGTCGTATGACTTTAAATAAAAACCCTGAAAATTATTTTGCTGAAGTAGAGCAAGCAACATTCTCACCAGGTTCTTTCGTACCAGGTATTGAAGCTTCTCCAGATAAAATGTTACAAGGTCGTTTATTTGCTTACGGTGATGCACATCGTTATCGTGTAGGTGGTAATCATAATCAATTACCAATTAATGCACCAAAAACAACAGTACAAAATAATCAACGTGATGGCGTTATGACTTATGATAATCAGCCAGCAAATCCAGCTTACTATGAACCAAATTCATTAGGTGGTGCAACTGAGTCAGCAGAAGCACGTATTGCACCATTTGAAGTAACAGGTGAAGCAAATGCTGTAGCGTATGATCACGATGATCATTACACACAAGCAGGAGACTTATATCGTTTATTATCAGAAGAAGAGCGTACACGCTTAGTTAATAACATTGTTGGTGCTATGACACCAGTAGAAAGTGACGAAATTAAATTACGTCAAATCGAACACTTCCGTAAAGCAGATCCAGAATATGGAGAGCGTATTGCTAAAGGATTAAACTTAGCATAATATAAAGAAGAGTTAGAGAAAATTATTTCTGATATGCTCCCCTTATGGTGGACA
>NZ_JBZXTS010000048.1:0-9149 GCF_058895785.1 Staphylococcus sp. B1(2026) | reverse complement strand
TGTTCAGATAAGTGTTGACAATCCACAATATACTTTAATTTTAATAAGGAGGGCATTGATTGGCCTGATTCAATTCTTATAAGTTGGCGTACTGATAATTGACTTTCATCTTCACAAAACATTTCTCTAGATAGACCTTGTTGTTCTCTTAGCTTTCTAATACGTTGACCTATTTTATCTTCAAAGCCCATGGTCACATCTCCTTTAAATCTATGTTGCCTTTATTTTATGATTTCGACTATTTTTTCTAATGCTTGTTTTAAGATAGCTTCATCAATATCGAATTGTGGCATAATAATGATTCCTTGTTCTTCACCATTAATATAGGCATAAATTAAAATACCTGAGTTAGTTAATTTAGCTACACATTGTTCTATATCTATTGTTGGTGATAGATCAATTGCTGTCATAATACCTATATTGCGATAGACGATATGATGGTTTGTTAAGATTTCATTAATTATAGTAGATAGACGATGCACTTTATTTAAAATAGCTTGTTGATGTTGTTGATAATAATCAATAACCACTTCTGTTGAAATCATGCCTAGTAAATTACCATTTTGTGTTGAAAAATGCTCCATAGTTTTATCACTATTTAATAGTTGAGTATTAACCGCTTCACTAATACATAAACATCCAAAAGGTACAATACCATTATTAATTGCTTTACTTAACGACAACATATCAGGTGCTTGTGCTAGTTTATGATAGAAAAATGTATCACCTGTTTTGTAAAAACCTGTAGCTACTTCATCCATCACAATCAATACATTATTTTTCTTTAAAATTGCCATTAATTCATTTAAAAAGTCGATGCTTGAGAGATAGACACCTTGCGAAGATAAAACTGGTTCAATAAACATCACATCATAATCTTTAGCAATTTGCATAACTTGCTCTAATATTGTTTGCTCTTGTTCAGGTTGAGTAGGATAATCTATAAATGTTACATGACCATATTTAGGATGAAATGATTCATTTAATTCTTGATTGATACCACTAACAGCTACACCACCAAAAAATGTACCGTGATAAGAATGATTAAACGCTAATATTTTATTTGATACTGATTTTTTATTAATATAATTTGCTATCTTTAAGGCTACTTCTGTATTTTCAGAACCTGAATTTGTATAAATCACTTTACTAAAATGATACTGATTGATTGCCAAAATTTTTTTAGCCACTTCATCATATAGTTGATGTTGAAAAGAATGCATGTCTAAATAAGCTAAACCTTGTTGCAACGTTTCATTAAATCGACGAGATACTTCTTGATAAATATCATGATCATAACCTAATGTCACATTCCATAAACCGCTTCTCAAATCTAAGTATTGTTTACCATTAGTATCTATTAAATAATTACCTGCCGTTTTAACTAATTGACAAGGATACATCGTTTCATGCCCAAATTCTCCATTTAATACCCCATAATGCTTCATTATATTATCACTCCTTTACTGTTATCATATATAAAAGTGCTTACACTATCAATATTTTTTAAGCTGATTACTCATAATATTTACTCAGACAATTGACAGAATATTCACTGAGTTTTATAATGAATATATATAATAAGGAGGTTTTATCAATGAACTTAATCAAGGCTTATTTAAAAAACACTTACGGATTTCTAATCATTCTTTTCCATTCGATTTTCGTCCTACCTCAACAAACAGACCCAACTAAATTATTTATTGGTATTTTTGCTAATACGGTTATCTTCTGTCTCGTCGTATTTATGATTTACGGTAATATTAAAAAGTATAAATTAAGATAATATTTTCACATGACAAACAACGGCTTACTTCTAATGTTAACTGAAGTAAAGCCGTTGTTAAATATTTTTAAGTTATTTTATCTTAGATATACTCCCAATAATAAACATAGTACCTAAAATAAAAAATAATATAGCTAAGCTTAGATGACGATCGAAAAAAATACTCATTAGACAACATAACCATTGTAATAAACCCGTTATAAAATCATATTGATTATGTATTATATATTTATACTTCATAAAAGATTTATCCTTTCTTAATTGAAAACTGTTTTCTATCTATTATATAGCTACTCATATCTTAATGCTTCAATTGGATGTAATTTACTTGCTTTATTGGCTGGTATCAAGCCAAAAATAATACCAATAAATGCTGAAAATAATAAGCTACCCAATCCGACTATGAATGACACACTAGCATGTATATATTCCTCAAATGCTACATTAATAATGGCTGTACAACAAATTGCTAATAAAATACCAATACTGCCACCTAATAAAGTTAATAGCGAGGCTTCAATTAGAAACTGAATACGAATTTTATTTCTAGTGGCACCTAAAGCTTTTCTTAAACCTATTTCACGTGTACGTTCAGTTACAGCCACTAACATAATATTCATGATACCTATTCCACCTACAACTAATGAAATAGCTGCCATTGTTCCTAGCACCATTGTTCTCTTATTTAATTCACTATTCATTTGTTTTTCTATCTTCGTATAGTCTTGCGATTCAAACTGACCCTCTTTAATACCTGATACTTCTGTTAATTTCTGGGCTGCCGCTTGAGCAACACTATTAATTTTAGAAATATCTGATACATGGACTGTTACTCTATCAATTAACTCCGTATTAAATTCATTAGCTACTTGTTGATTCGTCATCAATGCAGTTTCTTTAGGTAAATACTTTTCAATTAATTTTGTCACCTTTGCTTCTTGATAAACACCTATAATACGATAAGCATTATCATTAATAAATAAAACTTGGTTTAAAGCATGTTGGTAATCTTTATCAAATAATTTTTCTGCTAATTTATTATTAATTAATAACATGCGACTAAATGATTGATAATCTTGTTGTTGAAACAATCTTCCTACTAATAATTCAATTTTATTATTATTGAAAAAATGTTCGTCAATACCATTTATAACTACATTATCGACTTTTTTACCATTAGCTATCATGCTTCCCATAGCACCATTAGTCGCAAAATAATCTTTAACACCTTCAACTTTGTTTAATGGCGCCAGCCATTCATATTTTATACTTACTGGTTCTACTATTCTGCCTGTCTCTGTTTTTGGATTATAATATAATAAGACATTTTGCATTTGATCTTCGTAAGTATCTTGTAAAGTTTCCTTCAAACCATTACCTAAAGCAACAATAAGTGTTACCGACGCAACACCAATAATAATACCTAACATCGTTAAAAATGAACGTATTTTATGTTGCATAATCGAACTTAAAGCAAATTTTAAAATTTCCATCTACATTACTCCTCTCACGCTATCGTCAGTCATGACCATACAATTATAAAACGATTAATCTACTTAACACGTTCTAATTATAGTTTACTACCACTTAAAAATCATTTCAATAGTTGATTAATACAATAAACAACGATCTCACTTCCAAAAGTAAAATCGTTGTTTTAATATTTTAAATTAACTACACCACTTTCTTTTCATTCATATAATATTTAAAAGATAGTAAGAAAAGAATAGCAGAAACTGGCAATAAACCATATTTGATAATGACAATTATATCTTTAAATATAAATATCAATAAACTTAATAAACTCGTAAAGACAATCGGTGTAAAACCTAATACTGTACTAATTACTCCCATATAAGAAGACATAAACTCTTTATCTAGCGTATTCACAATTGCCGCTTTAAACTTAGCACCTAAAAACGTAGTAAATATCCCCATGACAATCAATGTCAATGCAAAAATATAAATAGATTTAAAATAACCCGACGTAAAAATAACTAGCCAACAACTCGATAAAATTAAATTCAACTGCGCAAAACTTAATTTGACAAGATACTTAGAAAACAATATACCACTCAAAAACATTGCACCACTCGTAAGTGACATTAAAATGGAAATCGTATAACTTAAATTATAAATTATAAATTGTTGATAATTACTCGCCAATAATGAGATCACTAAAAATAAAGAAGCACCTAAGCCATTAACCATCGTAATAAAAAATAAGATATATCTAAATTGCTTATTTTTAAAAATATCCTTCGCACCAACTTTCATATTATTTAATACCGTTGATGTTTCAGCAGACAATGATGTAGCCGCTTTTTGTTGGTAATAATTGGCTAATTTTTTATTTAAAGTAGGTCTTAATAAAAATAAACTAATCACAATCATTCCTTCAATTGTTGCCACTGTTAATGATAAATATGAAAAACTAATCACTTGTAAACACATCGCACCAATAATCGGTGCAATAATTTGAACACCCGATTGTAACGAAGAAACTTTTGAATAAATAATCGGTAATTCTTCAGATGTTGTTAAAGCAGGCACTACAGGTACAAACAAACTATTTTCAAATTGGCCAAAGAAATTAATAATAATGTACATCGCAACAATAGCAAATAATACAATGGTAGTTATTTTATCTTTAGCCAAGTAAGCCATTACCAAAAATAATATAATACGACTTACATTTGACAAAATAATATAACTCATACGTTGCTCAATTTTATCCGCAAATGCACCAAACACTGCAGAAAACAAAGATGGTACCAATAATAATACTGAAATAATTGCTAATAAAGTCGTATTATTCGGTTGCTGACTACATAAAACAACAATAATCATAGAAAATATACTATCTAAAAATGTTGACGTAATATCTAAACCTACCACCTTAACCAATAAACTATTTTTCATATTTACCCCCTATCTAAAAACGAAATATTATCTAATCCTTTCTTTCATCATATGTTTATAATATCCTGCATACATGACAATAAGAACTAAAAAATAAACTACTGTTAAACATAAATAAATGACTCTCAAATACGTATAATCTAGTTTTGTTAAACCTATACCTATAATCACTATCGTTGAAGAGACGCTTTGTATCATATCTTCATATATTGATAAATTTCTCATTTCTGTTCTGTCTAAATTTAATTGCGTATAATTCGCTGTGAAAATCCCCATAAAAGTTTGACCTAATGCTAACAATGTATATGAAATTAAAATATGCACTAAATGACTCCCTATAGAGAAAAACAACAAATATCCCCCAAAGATAAAACTAGAAATAATAAAATGTTTAAAGTCATGATTATCCCCTAGTTTGTAATAAATAGATGCAGCAACTAAAAAGATACAAGCTAAATAGGATAGTGAAAATGAAAACTGACTTTCTGTGATCCCCACATCTTTAGTTAAATAGATGACTTCATAAGAATCAAAAATCGTTCCTAAAGTATGTGCCAATAATGAGATAGGTATCATCACGATTAATAATTTATATTTTTTTAAAATACTCATCAAATTCTTTATATCTGATTTTTCTTCAGATTGCGTTGTTGACTCCGTACGCATCTCCAAATTATTTGGCAATGATAATAAAAATATTGAACTACCAATAGTCACTAAAGCATATACCAAAAACAAATTAAAGGTATTATTTGTAAACAATGAACCACCTACGATAATTGGAGCTAAAAAATAAGAAATTGAACCTACTGAAGTGTACGTCGAATTAAACTTATTAATATCTTTTTTATCAATGACCAATCTTCTAATTGACGTTAAGTTAGAACCAAATATCGTATTAATCACTTCTATCAACACAACAATAATAAAAACCATCGGTGTATCTTTCAAGAAAAATATACTCGCCAGTAACAAACCCTTCATTATCTCACAACTCATTAATACATATTTAGGTTGCGAATAATTCAAGACAGTCATACCCTTTACTTTTAACGCTAATAAATCCCCCACTGTTTTTGCAATCCACAAAAACATAATCATAGAAATAGAATAGTTCGCAAAAATAATACCCAATAAAATAAGATAACCGTAATCAACACATAAAGACACTAAGCGATTTAACAATATCGCAATCACTACTTTATTTTTAAACATACTCCCCTCCTCATATATACATATTTTAATTAAAACACGTATTATTATTTATATCAACAATTTTTTGTTTATTATAACTATTCTGAAAAATCATTTTAATATAATAACAACAACTACCTTATAAATAACACAAATGGCTTAACACCATGGAATAAAACTCCATAACATTAAGCCATTTTCTATATGTAATATTATAATTAGCAAAAGTCAGTTTTGCCATTGCTATTATTTTTAAATTTTGTTGCCAAACTCATTAAGTCTAAAGTTTAATCAATTTATACTTTCTCATAAAAAAGATGATGAAAAAATTTTGTTGTTTGTACAGCTGCAATTATACATAAAATGACAGATTTAAATACACCATCTTTTAAAGCTGCTAAATTTACAACAAAACAAGATAATAATAAAATATCATCAACTTTTAAAACACTGTGTAATAATCTTTTCATTTTTCAACACTCCCTTATTATCAATACAAATCAATTAATTTTTTTCTAGATAAACGTTTCGATAGCGTTATATTCAATATACTCAGACATAGCACCACAAGTACGACACCTATTTTTTCCATACTCGTTGAAGGTACTGCATTAGATAAATAAAACATCCCATTAACTGGATATAACCAAGCATACTTAAGTAAAACAATAAAATTACTAATAAATGCTAACATAAAACTAATCATAATTCCTGCCATCATACTTTGATTAAAAGACTCTTTGTTTTGAAAAATTCTCCTGTTTTGATTGCTATATATGTAATAGCTAAAACTCGCAAACAAAAGCTACATTCATTTAATATACTATGGATTATATTATAGTAAGGTGTGTTAGGATAATATGTTTTATGAGTATATGATAAGCAGCTAACAATCAAAGTAACTAAACAATAAATTACTATAGACTTTTTCATAAATAATCCCTCCTGAAAAATATGAAGTAAACGTTTTCTTTAAATTAATTCTATACTCAAAAGAATATTTTGTCAATTTTGTTTTGAATCCAAATAATCTCTTTTATACCCTAGAATAGCATATTCTTCAACAAACTGAAAATAATCAGATACTAATAATTCTTCAAAATCACCTGACATTGTAGAAAGTTGCATAATGTCTGTCATTAATTTTAGTTCTTCATTTGAGCAATAATTTCTTCTGAATTGCACTGCCTACTCTTCAAAAATCTTTGATTTTTCCTGTATGTCTAGATGAAAAACCTCCATAATTCTTCCCCTCATCAGCAGTGATAGAATTTTCTAGTTTTAGGTACTTCATTCCCTACTATTTCTCTTACTTAACTTTCTCAACCGTTCCTGTCCTACCCTCAACATCTCTTCCTCTACCTTACTCCATTTTCCAAAGAGGTATTTTTGTAAGACATCTGCTGCTGATCCTTCATCCGTTTCAGAATCATAAACACAACTTCGATCTCTTTGATAAATTCGAATCTGATCAAAGATTTTATCGTTTTCTAGCTTTCGTAAGTTATCAACCAAATACTCTATAATGCCGTCGTGATGCTCTTTAGGCGTTGCTCTAGCTTGATTTGGATTTACCGCATAGACTTCTTCGTAGCGAATCAAGGTACTGAGATAAGACAATTCGGGCTTGGTCGCAATCAAATCCAGTGAAACACGATAATTTCGTGATTTCAATAACTGAGCGGTATTACTTGGAACTTTAGTTGTTCTTAACGTACCTTCAATTAACAAATGATAACCTTGTTGACTGAGCTTCTCCACAAGGCATTCAACCATTTTCCCTGCAAAACCTTTGGTGAAATCCACACTATCTTTACCATACTTCTCTTGTAGTGCAAGATAATTCGGATGTAAAGAGCGGTAGCTATCACCATCAATAATAATAATATTACCTTGAAACTCCTTTTGTTTAATCCGATGTATAGTTGTCTTTCCTGCACCGCTTTGGCCACCAAGTAAAATAGCTTGTGGATTAGCTGAAGAAGTTTTACCCCTTGTCAGAGAGCGAATATTCCGTTTCAGGGCTAAGTCAAAATCTGCCTGACTAAATGCTTCCATTGTCATTAAGCTACCACCTGATGATTGGCAAGTTCTAACATACGCTCTATCCCGTCTAAGTAGCCATTATAGCGCTCTATCTCATCAAAGGTATCTGCCAGATAAATTTTAGTGTTAATGAGATCTGACAAATCATCACTCATCAGAATCCAAGGACTTCTCTCATCATCAAAAGCAATCCCGTGACTATCTTGATAACGGTATAACTGAGATAAAATAACTGCACCACGTTCTTTGATAACTTCTATTTTCAATGTCAATTGATAATCTTCTGCTGGTGTTAACATCTTTTCTTCTCCTACAATATCGATATATGACACATTGAATTGCTGGCAAATGCGGTCTATAAGTCCTGTCGAAATAGAGCTTGTGCCATTTTCATAACGACTAAGACTATTACGTGAAATACCTACAATCTCAGCAAACTCTGGTTGCGTCAAATCATGAGTCTTTCGTAAAAATTTAATATTTTCTCCAATCATAGATAATGACCTCCTATTAGTTACTTTCATTATAACACAGAAATAAATAACGCACCAAAAATGGTGCGTTGTTGATAGTGTTAACTTTTTTTGTCCTTATATCTCTAATGATTAAACAAATAAGTTTGCATGTGTTGTACTTATTTTCTTTGCTATAGCTTACTATTTTATCTGAAAGTCTTGTGTCTAAAAATGCTTCAACATTTGCTGTATGATTATTATTCATACACGTTTTAATCTCTCCACAAACTTTTTTATTGCTTTGTTAGTATAGAATTCATCTAATACAAATCATGTCTTATCTGGTAATACTTCCAAGACTTGTTTTATCGAACTTGCACCCTATCTAAATAAATTTTCTCTATTTTATCTGTATACTATCGTTTATTTTTAATTCTTTTCTATTTGTACTATCTTGCAATTCAACATGATATTCATCACTTTAACTTTTTTCTTCTACTGCTACTAATTCTAGTTCAGTATCTATTATACTTGATTTTTCTACATCATCACCTTCATTTAACAAATAATAATCACCTGTTACTTTATCTTGATAATATCTCTTAATAAAGATTAGATTATCTAAAATTTAAAAAGTATAAATTGTTTAAATAAAAAGAAACACAAGGAAAAGTTGTAGATTATATGCTTTCTAAACAGTCTAAATTAAAAACGTATTATGATATCATTCAAGATATGTTGATTGC
>NZ_JBZXTS010000047.1:0-9677 GCF_058895785.1 Staphylococcus sp. B1(2026) | reverse complement strand
ATTTTGAACTACGCAATAGATACAATGAGATTAAGATGACGAAAAGAAAACTATTTGAAGCTATTTAATTAGGGCAGTTACAATTAAAAAATAGAATCGTCATGTCCCCAATGTTAACTTATGAAGCACCACAAAGTATGATTACAGATTTTCATAAAGTTTATTATAGTGCAAGAGCAATTGGTGGTGTTGCATTGATTAATATAGAAGGTACAGCTATTTCTAGCGATGGCCGAATTACAAAAAAGATTTAGGGTTATAGCATCAACAGCAAGCGGATACTTTAAAAGAATTAGTGACACTTATTCATCAATTCGGTAGTAAAGTTGGTATTCAATTAAATCATGCAGGACGTACAGCAGAAGTTGGTGAAAAATTAATTGCACCATCTTGTATTGCATATAATGATGAAATAGGTGTACCTGAAGCATTAACTACTAAAGAAATTGATGATATTATAACAATGTATCGTCAATCAGCTCAATATGCAACGCAAGCAAATATAGATTTAATTGAAATTCATATGGCACATGGTTACTTGTTGCATTAATTTATTTCTCCTATAACTAATCAAAGAACTGATGATTATGGAGGTTCACTAGAAAAACGTTTTAAAATTGTTAAACGTATAATTAATGCAATTAAAGAAGTTTATCAAGGTGCATTGTGGGTAAGTATATCAGGTGATGAATATGTAGATAATGGCACAACGATTGAAGAACTTATTCAAATTGCTAAATGGTTAAAAATTGAAGGTATTGATTTAATTGATGTGTCTTCTGGTGGTCTAGTACCTGTAGTTGAAAAAGCAACGATCATCAAACAGTAAGCAAATATAGCTGTAGGTGTTGTTGGTTTGTTAAATGATCCAAAATTAGGAGAATTTTTATTACAAACGAATCAAACAGATATTATTAGTTTAGGTAGACCTTTGTTAGCCAATCCAAATTGGCTATTAAGTGCGTCTGATATTTTACGTGCAACAGATGATATTAAAGCCTATAATAATGCGTATGAACGTGGTAGAATAATTTAGTATGAAAAGCATTAAGAAATTTTGAAAAATTTTTTAATGCTTTTTTAATTTGTTGAAAGAAAATATAATTTCTTTGTTTATTTATATAGTGAGTCATATTTTTTGTACAGTTAATAAAAAGGAGAACATATGAAAAAACGAAACAAATGGATAAAGCTATCATTAACGGTGGCTTTACCACTTATAATTTTAATTATCTTTTTAGCAAATGGAGGTTGTGAAAGAATGTTAGGCTATCCTAGTAAAGAAGCCATGATAAAAGTATTAGAAACACAAGAAGCGAAAAATATATTTGAAGACTTAATTAAAAATGTCGATGCTCAAGCCTATACGGATGCAGGTATTATTAAAAATTATGAACTAGATCATGAAAGTGTGGAATGGAATCCAATGGGTGGCATTAATTTTACATTAATTATTAATCATAATAAAAATATGTATGTTGGAGGCGTAATGAATAAACAAGATGATAAATTACGTATGGGAGGTTATGGTATTGCAGGGAAATTAGTAGATTTAATTGAAAAAAATAAAAAAATCCTGGAGGAGAAAGCGAGTGAATAATTTAACAGATGAACAAAGACTGTATCTCACTCAACAAGAATATAAAATATATCAAGTAACAGATGCTGTACCACTACCTAAATTATCTATTCCTTATGGTTACGTTTCTGAAGTGATCGATAATTTATCTGGACTGCAAGCTTATATCATTACTGATATTAAATTACCAGCACAACCTACAAAAACTGACTTGAATAAAGTTTCTGAAATTACTATTTTATATCGTGGTTCTTCAGCATCATTTGGGTCATTAGAAGAAACAACTGATACAATGATGGACTGGATAATGAATAATGTTGAATTAGGTTGGAGAATAGCTTTACATGGGACAGGGACAGTTGAGATATTAGATGGTATAGGTACTATACAGTTAGAAGATGCAGCTAATTTATTAAATGAGAGTTTGGTGAAATACCCTAATGCTAAAGTGAATTTATATGGACATTCATTAGGTTCAATGAATGGACAATTTGCAGTATCAAATACGACAGATATTAACAGAGTACAAGGTGCTTATTTCTTTAATGGACCTAACATACACAGTATATTGAATGATAAGCAAAAGAAAAAGGCACAAAAGATTAAACATAAAATATTCAATTATGTAGATATGAATGATATTGTTGGTTTAGGATATGTAGATAGTACTTTTGGTAGTCTTGATAAATTGAAAAATTCCTCTATAGGTCAAGTTATAGAAATTAATAGTCAACGCGTGCCACTTAATCATGATGATTCAACTATTGATAGATTGGCACAGCATAGTTTCGGTGGTTATTTAGTTGATAAAAATGGCAATTTCATTCATAAAGATGGCACATTAGTTGATCCAGATAATAGAATAATTAAAATTGATATTAATGGTGATAACAAGATTGATGTAGACTATAGTCAACTAGATTTTAATCCAACAAATTTATTTTATTCATCAAATAAAATTGTTTCTACTCATGAAATGATTAAAGTTAATGCTGGATTGTTACGTACATTATCTTGAAATATTAGTCATTATGTAATCAATGATATTGATATGATGCATAGCATTGCTTTATTATGCCAAACAAAGAATCAACAAATACGATGAAATTTTTCACAACGTAAAATAGATATTTCTGAAAGTATTAAAGAACAATTTAAAATTTCCAGAGTGCCATCAGTGATAAATATGTTGCATGATTCTGTGGAACAAATTATTGATAAGAAATATTTAATCAATAGATTAACAGAAAGTAGTAAATTAGAGATGTACCGTTTTACATCTAATCAATTGCCGCTTATACATGGACATATTTTTCAGCCAGGACCATACAATATTTTATTAGAAAGAATGGCAACAGACGCTAAAACTTTATTGTCGCATTGTCGAAAAGAAGATGGTAACGGTAAAATTATAGGTAGAAGTATCTTTACCAAACAACCTTGTTTATTGGTATCGTGGCAAATTATAGAGGATACAAGTCAGCGTTTGTTAAAAATGAGTGATCAAATTTTTGAAGGTGAAGGTTTGCGTACAGGAAAAGAAGATGGTATAAGCCAAGCTTTAGAATTGGTTTTTAATACACAAATGAAAAATTTATCACAATTAAAAAGTTTATTAATGAATATGAGTGATCTATTAAATGCTTTAGCAAATAATTTTGAACAGATGGATTATTGGTTAGGTCAAAATTTAAAAAATGGTCGAGTTAAAGACTTTGTAACGACAGCAACACTACCATCCACTTATCAAATATATTTACAAAAAGAAATAATTTTTGATGATGTGAAAGATGTCATTCAAGCCTTTGATCGTCAAGTTGAGATGAGAAGTAGAGAATATGCTAGTTCAGTTTCAAAATTATATCATCAAGCTTTTGAAAGTTTTGAGCATGATTTGTTAAAATGGTTAGATTTAATACAACCATTTTTAAATATATTAAAAGGTATAATGCGTTCATATAATGAAATGATTGAAGTTGAAATGCAGCACGAAGGCAAACATCCACAAAGACATTATTGGGGAAGATTAGAAACATTGTATCCTAGTTATATAAGAGAGCATATTGATAGTGCTTATAAATTGTTAAACCCAACAACAGATAAAATAATAGAAGCTTTATACATATCACAATATGCTAAAAATGAACTTTCTTCATTACATTTTTCACTAAAAAATATTATCGAGAAAGGTGTTTATAATGCTTTTGATTTAGATGAAATTGTTCAAAGTCAAAAAACAATAATTAACTTAACTTCAAAAATTCAAGCAGAGTTAGGCTATGTTAAAATGACAATACAAAACAGTATGTCAGGTAGAACGATGACAACTTTATGTATGACTTTAGAAAAAGTGATGACTATATTAAATAATTTTGCTTCTTTAACGGTGGATTGTTTTGGTGATAATTAAATGGATTAAACTATAATAAAACAAGATGATTAAAGCAATTTCTAATTCATTGTCTTATCATCTTGTTAAGGTTAATTTATTTCTTGCAGTGATTTAACTAGTAATTGACCGACTTTGCGTGGAGAAAATGGATTTTGACCAGTAATAATTCGTCCATCTTGAACTGCAAAATTTGCAAATGCATGTTTACGAATATAATTTGCACCACGTTTTTTTAATTCAGTTTCTGTTAAGAAAGGCATTTTAGAATAAGTACCATTTAAACGTTCTTCAATGTTTGCAAAACCAGTGATCGTTTTATCTTTAATTAAATATTGATTATCATGAGTTTTTAAATTTAATAAACCTACGACACCATGACAAACACTTGTAATGTAACCACCCTGATTATAAATATTCATGGCAATGGTTTGTAAAGCTTTATTATTTGGAAAATCCCACATTACACCATGACCACCAGTATAATAAATGGCACAATAGTCTGATGAATTGATTTGATCAGGGCGTAATGATTGTGCTAATGCAGCATGTTTGAAATGTTCGTTATGGTACCAGTGCCAATCAACAGCTTTTAGAAAATATGATTTCAAACTATGTGGATCAATAGGTACATAACCACCTTTTGGACTTACAAAATCGACTTCAAATCCAGCTTTAATAACTTCTTCGTAAAAATGAATAGCTTCACCTAGCCATAAACCTGTGGCTTTAGAGATTGTTTCATATTTTTCTATATTTGTTAAAACGATTAAAATTTTATTTGACATTAGTTGTCTCCTTTAATGTAATACTTATCAACATTTAAATGTAGCATTCATTGTAACTTACAGATAGAATATTATCTAATATTATTATCGATTATATGAAATTGCTAGAAAATGATAATCTTGTCAACTTTGTTGAAATGCTAGAGATAATATTTAAAACATGATAAAATTAGATGTTAATTATTAAAAGGAGCATAGCCAGTGACAAAATTAAAAATACAAGAAGTCATTATTGTTGAAGGACGTGATGATACAACAAGATTAAAAGAAGCAGTAGATTGTGATACGATTGAAACGAATGGTTCTGCTCTGAGTAAATCTACGATGCAACAAATTCAACATGCCATGAACAAACGAGGTATTATTATTTTTACTGATCCAGATTATCCTGGTGAGCGAATACGTAGAAAAATAGTAGAAGTTATTCCTAATGCGAAACATGCTTTTTTACCGAGACATTTAGCTAAAGATACGCAAGGTAAAATAGGTATCGAAGCAGCTAAAACAGCAGATATTATTCAAGCATTACAAGTAGTTTATACTGTAGATACAAGTGATACTATTGAAGTTATAAGTCAACAACAATTGTTGGCAGATGGTTTAATTGTAGGGCATAATGCACATGCCAAAAGACGTCGATTAGGTGAATTATTACATTTAGGTGATATGAATGGTAAACAATTAATGAAGCGATTGAAAATGTTTCGTATTAGTTTAGCTGATTATCAACAGGCAATACAAATTATAAATAAAGAAGATAAAGGAGATGACTATGAATCATCAACATCGTGATATAGCTACACCAACGAGAACTTTTGATATTTTAAAACGTTATGATTTTAAATTTAAAAAAAGTTTAGGTCAAAATTTCTTAATAGATACAAATGTGTTAAATAATATTATTTCAAGTGCAGAGATAGATGATCAAACAGGTGTCATTGAAATTGGTCCAGGAATTGGTTCTTTAACAGAACAATGTGCTAAAGTAGCTAAAAAAGTAGTTGCATTTGAAATTGATCAAAGATTATTACCTATTTTAGATGAAACTTTGTCACCTTATAATAATATTACTATTCTTAATGAAGATATTTTAAAGGCTGATGTCAATCAAGTCATTCAACAATATTTCAAAGATTGTAATAAAATTATGGTTGTTGCTAATTTACCTTACTATATTACAACACCTATATTAATGAAATTGTTAGAAGATCAAATACCAGTAGATGGTTTTGTTGTGATGATGCAAAAAGAAGTTGCTGATCGTTTAACTGCGAAACCACAAACGAAGGCTTATGGTTCTCTTTCAATTGCTGTACAATATTATACAACTTGTCAGACTGAATTTATTGTACCTAAAAATGTTTTTACACCTGCACCTAATGTAGATTCTGCAGTAGTAAAATTAGTACGCTATCCTCAATTACCTGTAATTGTTCAAGATGAACAGTATTTCTTTGATATTGTTAAAGCAGCATTTGCACAGAGACGTAAAACATTACTTAATAATTTACAGGCTTATTTTGGTAAAACGTATAAATCTGAAATTGAACAGGCCTTACTTGAAGCTAAAATAGATGGTAAGCGTCGTGGTGAAACATTAACAATTGAAGAATTTGCTCAATTGGCTGATAAACTACAAAAAAATGTGCAATAATAAAAAGGGTTTTGCAACCCTTTTTATTTAAAATATTTTTCTATTACTTTAACAATGCCATCATTGTGATTACTATCAGTGATATCTTTAGCAATTAATTTAACTTCATCTACAGCATTGCCCATGGCAATCCCCATACCTACACTTTGTAGCATTGTTATGTCATTAAAACTATCCCCACAAGCAATCATATTTTCTAAAGGTATGTTAATTATCTTACTCAGATGTTGTAGTGCTGATCCTTTTGAAACATGTTGCGGCATAAATTCTACATAATTATCATTTGAACGAGTAATACTATATTGATCTCCAAAAACTTCTTTAGCATGATGAAAGACTTCGATCATTTTATCTGTACTATCAAAAAGAATAAGTTTAGGTAAATTATTTATATTAATATCTAAAATATCATTCACTTTCACAACGGTCATATTTTTAACTGTATACTCCATATCAGCATGA
The DNA here is from genome assembly GCF_058895785.1 of Staphylococcus sp. B1(2026). NCBI lineage: Bacteria > Bacillati > Bacillota > Bacilli > Caryophanales > Staphylococcaceae > Staphylococcus > Staphylococcus sp. B1(2026). Next base: position 2,805 of record NZ_JBZXTS010000047.1, on the reverse strand, counting down.
CTATTATATTTTTCTATGTAAATATATTGATCTTTAGCTGTAATTAAACTAACTTGATGTTGATGTGCAAATTGTTGAAGTGCAATAATGTCTGGTTGCAATAAACTTTGTTGATAAATAATTTGGTTATTATTTGCTTGAATAATCTCAGCGCCATTATATGCTATGAGATGACTATGAAATTTATCTAATTGTAATGTGTGTGCTTCTAATAACATACCATAAGTTGCACGACCAGAAGCTAGAATAACGGGAATACCTTTTTGTTGTAATGAAATAATTGCGTTTTTTGTGTTGGTTGAAATAGTTTTATCTTGTCGTAATAAAGTTTCATCCATATCTAAAATGAGTGCTTGATACATTTTTCTTTTATCTCCTATAAGTTTATTTTTGATGTTGTTTAATCGCACTGTAACAAAATACGAGGACACCTATCCAAATAAATATAAATGCGATTAAAAGTTGAGTATTTAACTGTTCTTGGTAAATGACAATACCTAAAATAAATTGTAATGTAGGTGGCATATACTGCAAGATACCTATTAAGTAAAGTGGTATATTTTGTGCGGCTTTAGCAAATAATAATAAAGGTACAGCAGTCATAATACCTAGTAATAACCAAGCGATTAATGATAGTGTGTTTAATTGAGATAATGGAAACATAGGCTGACTTATTAAATAAATAATGGCTAAAGGTGAGATGATTAAAGTTTCAAGTAATAAACCAGTAGTAATAGATAGATTAATTTGTTTTTTACATAATGAATATAATCCAAATGAAATAGCTAAACTTAATGCAATCCAAGGTAATTTACCTAAATAAAATAATAAATAAATTAATGCTGCACTAACCCACAGACAGGCAAATATTTGTAGACGTGATAATCTTTCTTTTAAAAAGATAACGGCTAATATAATGGTTACAATAGGTGTGAGATAATAACCAAAACTAGCTTCCAATACTTTATGTTGTTGAATTGCAATGACATAAGTGAACCAATTAATAGTAATTAAAAAAGAGGCACTAATGATATAAAAAATTGTTAGGGGTGAAGCTAATAATTGTTGTATTTCTAATTTAGTTTCATTGTATTTACGCAAAGTTAAAATTAATAGTATCATAAAAATGGCTGAAAAAATGATACGATAGATAATAATCTGTACAGTTGGTAGTTGATGAAGTAATGAGAAATATATAGGTAAAATTCCCCAAATGAAATAACAAATGAAAATGGCAATAAAACTTTGACGTGATGAATTCATAATAACTCCTTAGATAATTGATGAAAATATCATAGCAAATAAACTGCAATAAAACAATGTGAAATCTTTGTGATTTAATCAATTTCACCTTTTGCGAACGTTGTTATATCAATGTTTCGTTATATTATTATATTTGCTTTATCTAAATGAATATATTAGAATAAATACTAGAGAAATTAATAAAGAAATGGGTGAGTAAATGCCTAAAGGTGAAGGAAAAGTTATTGCACAAAATAAAAAAGCAAAACATGATTATTTTATAGAAGAAACGTATGAAGCAGGGATGGTATTGCAAGGAACTGAGATTAAAGCCATTCGTCGTGGTAGAGTCAATTTAAAAGATAGTTATGCACAAGTTCGTCAAGGGGAGATGTATATTTTTAATATGCATATTTCACCTTATGAAGAAGGTAATCGTTTTAATCATGAACCTTTACGAGAACGAAAATTGTTGCTACATAAAAAGCAAATTTTGAAACTTTTAGGTATATCAAAAGAAAAAGGTGTGACTTTAGTGCCTTTAAAATTGTATTTAAAAGATGGATATGCAAAATTATTAATCGGTGTTGGTCGTGGTAAAAAGAACTATGATAAAAGACAAACATTAAAACAACAAGATGCAAAAAGACAAATTGAACGCGCATTAAAATCAAGATAGGAGAAAACTGATGAATAAATGGTATGTTACAGATATGGATGGCACTTTTTTAATGTCTAATAATCAATTACATGAACAAGCAGTCAAAGTAGTAAAAGAAATGACAGCTAGACAGCTACCTTTTTATATTGCAACAGGTAGATTAGATCTAATGATAAGATCGTATTATAATGAATTAGAATTAACTGTGCCAGTAATTTCTTGTAACGGTGCGTTAATTAGAAATTTATCTACAAATGAAATCATCGATAGTACACATTTCAGCTATGATGAAATAGCAATAATTGTTCAAATTATAAGAGAGGTTAATTTAGATTATCATATTTACACACCACAAGCGGTTTATGGTGAAAAACATACTGGACGTATTGCTTATTTATCTGAATTTGAAGCTAATTATCCAACAAATTTACAAACACCTCTAGTTGTTACGGATAATGTTTTAGAATCTATTATGAAAAATAATGATTTACCTTTAAAAGTATTAATTATTGAACAAAATCGTGATAAAGTATTACAAGTCTATCATCAACTTATGAATTCACTACAAATTGAAGGTACTTTTTCAGGTCCAGGTTTGTTCGATATTATGAAAGAAGGTATTTCAAAAGGAGCAGCTCTAAAAAAAATAGCGCAGTACTATAATTATCAATTAGAAAATTGTGTAGCATTTGGTGATAACGATAATGATTTATCAATGTTACAACTAGCAGGTACAGCCGTTGTGCCGGATAATGCACATGACAACATTAAAGCTATAGCTAATGAAATTATTTTAAGTAATGATGAAGGTGGCGTAGTTAAATATTTAAAAAAAGAGTTAAAAATAACTTGACTGCTCTTAGTCAAGTAGACAATCAAAAAATAAAAAATAATTAAATATT
>NZ_JBZXTS010000046.1:0-9986 GCF_058895785.1 Staphylococcus sp. B1(2026) | reverse complement strand
AAGTTGGGGGAAGTGGCAGAGATTAATCCTAAATCAATTATTCCTGAAATATTTGAATATGTTGATTTAGAAAGTGTTAGGGGAGTTAATATGTTAAATCATAAAACTTTATTGAAAATCAATGCTCCATCACGAGCACAAAGATTAGCATCTCAAGGAGATATTTTTTATCAAACAGTTCGTCCTTATCAAAAAAATAATTTTTTATATAATCTTCCTCACAATAATTACGTTTTTTCAACAGGATATGCACAACTAAGACCAAATATTGATAATTATTTTTTATTAAGTAAAATTCAAGAAGAAAAATTTGTCAAAAATGTTTTAAATAAATGTACAGGAACAAGTTATCCAGCTATTAATTCTACTGACTTAATAAACATAGAACTAATGGTTCCTATTACTAAAAAAGAACAATATAAGATTGGAAGAATTTTTAAACTATTTGAGAATCTCATCACTCTTCATCAGCGTGAGCCAAATTTCTAAAAATAGGGGGTAAAATCATGTTAAATAAAATAAATCGATTTGAAAAATTTCATGTATATTATAAACGTTGGATTACTATTTATAAAGAAGGTGCTATTCGCCCAGTAACTATGGCAAAATATCGTATGACACATCAATGGTTAGTAAAACTTATACCTAATTTAAAATTATGTGAATTAACACGTATTTCTTATCAACAACTATTGAATGATTATGCCATAGAACATGAACGACAAACTACAATGGATTTTCATCACCAACTTAAAGGAGCTATTATTGATGCTGTCGATGAAGGTTTAATTGATCGTGATCCGACAAGAAAAGCGATTATCAAAGGAAAAACACCTCGTGATAAAAAAATTAAATATTTAAATCAATTTGAATTGCATACAATGTTAACGCATCTTAATCTTACACAAAATATTAATTGGGATTGGTTCATTTTACTTGTTGCTAAAACGGGAATGCGTTTTTCTGAAGCATTAGCATTGACACCTAAAGATTTTGATTTTACACATCAAATGCTTACGGTTAATAAAACTTGGGATTATAAAGGAAATGGTGGATTTTTACCTACTAAAAATCAATCATCAGTTAGAAAAATACAATTAGATTGGCAAACGGTTATTCAATTTTCTGAGTTAATAAAAGGGATACCAGTTGAACAACCTATTTTTATAGCAACAAAAAATAAAATTTATAATTCTACTATTAATAATATTTTAGAAAGAGTTTGTAACAAAGCAAATGTGCCTGTTATTTCTATTCATGGTCTTCGCCATACACACGCATCTTTATTGCTTTTTGCTGGTGTATCTATTGCGAGTATCGCAAGACGTTTAGGTCATGCAAGTATGACAACAACACAAAAAACATATTTTCATATTATTCAAGAATTAGAAAATAAAGATATTGACTTAGTCATGCGTTCATTATCAGGATTAACTTAAAAATATTTGGCTCGCGTTGATGAAAGGTGATGAAAATAGAAGTATAAAATAAAAAACTATGCTTTAGTTAGTGAGAATAATAATATGTTTGATTTTAAATGATTTTTTATTTGTATCATATCATTTGTCAACTTCTATAGGATAAGGCATAATATTAGAAAATAGATAAGAGAGGTCATTATGGAAACATTTATTCAACAATTATATCAACATGATACAATTATAACAGAAGAACAAATAACACAATTAATTAAAGAAGCGTCAGAAGAATATTTATTTGAAGTAGCTGAACATTTATATCATTTAGGTTATATTGAAGAGGGAAATCGAATTGTCTCTCATTTATTAGTATCTTATCCTGATGATGAAGCACTATTAGTGTTATTATGTGAGGGCTTAACTGATTTAGGTAAGGATGATGAAGCTTTAGTTATTATCCATGCACATCAAGAAAGTGTACCTCTATTGATGATTGAAGCAGATATTTATCAACAACAAGGTTTATATGAAGTGTCGCAACAAAAATTACAAATGGCTTTGAAATTGGCACCAGATGAAGCTATTGTGCATTTTGCTTTGGCAGAATTATTAATGATACAATCAGAATTTTTACCAGCAGCACATCAATATAGTGAAGTATTAGATTTAGGCATGACTGAAATTAATGGTATTGTTATTCATCAACGTCTAGGAGAATGTTTTATTCAAGGTGCAGATTTTACACGTGCTTATGAACATTTAGTAAAAGCTGTGGAACAAAGTCGTTTGCCCTTACATTTATTTCAATTGGCTTATAGTGCTTATCAATTGGATTATATTCAAGAAGCGATTAAACGTTTAGAAGAAGTAATTTTAATGGATCCTGATTATTATAGTGCCTATGATTTATTAATTGAAATTTATGAACATGAAGAAAAGTATGAGGCAGCATTAGATATCGGTCAACAAGCATTAAAACATCAAGAACATAGTAAAGAATTGTATGCCTTGGTCGGTCGTTTAGCTTTACGTTATGGTAATACAAAAGAAGGTATTATGTATTTAATGCAAGCCTTGCAATTAGATGATAACTATTTAGAACCACGTTTATTATTATTAGAATACTATAATGAATATGAAGATTTTGAACAAGCTTTACATTATATTAGTCAAGAAGAAACAAATGATTTTGAACATAATGCTTATTATAATTGGGAAGCGGCACGTACTTATCGCGGTTTAGAAGAAGATGATAAAGCACGTTATTTTTATTCGCAAGCTATGTTGCAATTACATGATAATCACGATTTTATTCACGATTATATTGATTATGCTTATGAAATTTCAGATGTGGCATTGCAACAACAGTTAGCACAATATCATCATCATGAATAGGAGTTTACTATGTTTAAATTAAATCAATCTTTGTCAGTGACAGACAAATATATTTTTATAGGTGCGGTCGTCAGTTTACTTATTTTGTATTTTTTTAGTGCCAATTTATTAAGTACATTATTAAGATTTTCAGGTACCATTTTACATGAATTTATGCATGGTTTTATAGGTTCATTAACGGGCAGTACAACACAAGCCATTACTTTTAATTTTAATCAAGGTGGTGGTGCTAGTGCTACTGTCGTATCAGCACACACATTGATTGGTTATATTAGCCGATTTTTAGTAGCGATTGTTGGCTATACAGTTGGTTTACCATTTGTTTATATGGCTTTAAAATTAATTGCTAATCAAAAATATGAAATCTTATTAGCCATGTTTGGCTTGATTTTAGTTTATGTTTTTTTCAAGAGTAATCAAAAAATTATTTTAACTATTTTGATTGCCTTATGTATTGTCGCAGTATATTTAGCAACACAAAAATTTGGTGTTAATTTATTTTTACCGACTGTTTTGCTATTACTTATTTCTTGGATTGCGGTAGGTAATATCATTGACACTCTTATTTTAGGTCAATATTTAAGTAGTTGGCATCCAGAAGGTGTACAAGATGCGATGTTATTAAAATCATATACTTTTATACCAGCAATATTATGGATTGTCTTTTTTATTACATGGAATTTAGGGTGGATGTATAAAATTATTACTGATATGTTTGTGAAGTAAGTAAAGAGCTTTTAGTCAAGTAGATTATATTTGAGAGAATGATTTATGTCGTTCTCTTTTTTATTTTTGAACATTATTTGTCGATTTCAACTGATTATTAAAAATTTTCATAAAATGTTTGAAATTTAATTCGTTTTCAATGATTTGTTTATAAAACTATCTTTACTTTTTCAGAAAAACGCATTAAAGTTAATATATATTTATGAAATAGCTGAGTAAGAAGGAGTTTTATCATGGACTATTCATTAACAATTCGTTTAATTGCAGAAGTAATGGCAACAGCATTAATGATTACTTTAGGTAATGGTGCGGTGGCTAATGTAGAATTAAAAGGTACTAAAGCAGGCGTAGGTAATTGGAATTTAATTGCTTTTGGCTATGGTTTTGGTGTAATGATACCAGCAATGATTTTCGGGGGTATTAGTGGTAATCATATAAATCCTGCTTTTACTATTGGCTTAGCTATTAATGGCATGTTCCCATGGCACGAAGTTGTACCTTACATTGTTGCACAAGTGATAGGTGCAATGATAGGTCAAATGATTGTTTATTTTGCTTATCGTCCATATTATCAAATGACAACTGATTCAGGTGCTATTTTTGGGACGTTTTCGACAACAAATGCAGCAAATTGTAAAATTAATGGGTTTACCAATGAATTTATCGGGTCATTTATTTTATTTTTCGCAGCTTTAGGGATTACAAAATCATCATTATTTGTAGATAACCCAGGTACAGCGCACATGACTTTAGGATTTTTAGTGTGGACTTTAGTTGTATCATTAGGAGGAGCAACTGGTCCAGCATTAAATCCAGCACGTGATTTTGGGCCGCGTTTATTATATATGTTTTTACCTTTTAAACATAAGCAAAGTGCAGATTGGGGATATGGTTGGATTCCGATTGTAGCGCCAATTATAGCTAGTATTATTGCGATATTTGCTTATAAAAATTTATTTATGTAGTGATAATCATAAAAAAACAACAATTTTCGATTTTGAAAATTGTTGTTTTTTTATATTAGTTAAATTAAGAAGCAATATGGCATGGACATTGTTCATGTTGACAATGACAGGCATCAGGTGGACAAGTACATTGTCCTGATTGATAACAATCACAATGATTCGTTTGACATTGACATTGCCCAGGCTGACACAGGCAAGTTGATTGTGTATTATGTGTTGTACATAAACATTCTTGGATGTTTTTAGTAGTGACATTAATGATAGTACGTTCTTTATTTGTGTGATTCATGATTTGTCCTCCTTGTACAGTCAGTGATAATTGTATTCGAGAAAATGATTTGAAAGATTGTCCATTTCTAATCTCAGAAGGTGTGAAGCCATGAAAATGTTTAAAGGCTGAACCAAAAGCATCTGATGATTCATAACCGAATTTCATTGCGATATCAATAATTTTATCATTTGTATCTCTTAGTTGAATAGCAGCTTCTGATAATCTTCTATTTCTAATATATTTTGATAGAGGGATATTTGTTAAAATAGAAAATAATCGACTAAACATTGCATAAGAATAACCAGAGATGGCAACAATTTTATTAGTATCAATAGTATCATCTAATACGGTTTCAATATACTCTATAGATTGGTTAAATGCTTTAATTATATTCATGTCATCGTGCTCCTTCATAAATGAATTATATAATGTTTTTCTTTAATAAACCCAATAATATTTGTACCAATTTAAAAGGATATAATTATTGAATCATTTTTGCTGCTAATAATGTATTGTTTAAGAGCATCGTAATCGTCATTGGCCCAACACCACCAGGAACAGGTGTAATAAAGCTAGCACGTTCTAATGCTTCGTCAAAATTGACATCACCGTACATCTTACCATTTTCAAAATTATTACCAACATCTATGACGATGGCGCCTTCTTTAATATCATGTCCACTAATTAAATGTTTGCGACCTACCGCGGCAACAACAATATCAGCATCTTTTAAATGTTGTTTTAAATCTTTAGTGCGTGAATGTGCTATCGTTACAGTTGCATTTTCTTGTAATAAAAGTAAGGCAACAGGTTTACCTACAATATTTGAACGACCAATCACAAGTGCATTTTTACCATTAATGTCAGTGCCAGTTTCTTTAATTAATTGGATGATGCCTAATGGTGTACAAGGTACAAAGGTTGGTTCGCCAATGACTAATTTACCGACATTAATAGGATTAAAACCATCAACATCCTTATGTGGTGCAACAGCATTTAAAATTAATTGCTCATCAATATGTTGTGGTAGTGGCAATTGAATTAAAATACCGTGAACAGTAGGGTCTTCATTTAAATGATGAATTTGTGCTATTAATGCTTGTTCAGTAATGGTTGGCTCTAATTGAATAATGTCTGATAGAAAGCCATTTTCTAAACAAGCACGGTGCTTAGCTTTAACATAACTTTGAGATGCGGGATTATCACCGACAATCACTACAGTTAGTTTAGGGTGCACCCCTTGTTGTTTTAATTGTTCAACTTGTTGTTTTAAGTTGTGACGATACTGTTGAGCGATAATTTTTCCATTTAGAATTGTAGCAACCATAAAGCGCCTCCTTATACATAATTTACAATAATTTTAACATAATAGGCTTAAACTTGCCAACTTGCATTTAAGCCAGCGACATAACCAGTCACTAAGGCAACTGTAATATTGTAGCCACCAGTATAACCATGTAAATCTAAAATTTCTCCACAGAAAAATAAGCCATTTGTTTTTTTAGACATCATAGAATGTGGTTCAACTTCTTTAATGTCAACACCACCACCTGTAACAAACGCTTTTTCAAGAGGTAATGTACCAGAAATTTTAAAAGTAAACTGTTTAATTAACTGACATAAATGTGTTAATTTTTTTGGAGAAATATCAAAGGATGTTAAGTGTTCATTAATATCAGCTTGTTGTAATAAAAATAATGCATAACGTTCAGGGATATATTGTGTAATGATATTTTTAATGGCCTTTTTAGGAGCATCTTTTAATAAATCATCAATTTCTTGTTGTACTTGTTTGATTGTTTTATGTGGAAAAATATCTAGTGCAACAGTAATGTTTTGTTGCTGTTGTTTTTGTTGCTCACGATAAATAAATTGAGAACAACGAAGTGCTGCAGGGCCACTAATACCAAAATGGGTAAAAATCATATCCATTTGATGCGTAACAATCGCTTTCCCTTGTTGATTAAGCACAGATAAGCCAATATCTCTTAATGATAAGCCTTGTAAAGTTTTATTTTGAATAAATGCTTCATGACTAAGTAAGGGCACTTCTGTTGGAAAAAGTGGGGTAATCGTATGTCCAGCTTTTTTTGCCCAAGGATAGCCATCACCAGTAGAACCTGTATGTGGTGCACTACAACCACCTGTGGCAATAATGACATTGCGACATTGTACATATTGGTCATCAGATAAAATTACACCAGTGACTTGTTGATTATCTATTGTAATATCAGCGACTTTTGCATTTGTCCACACAGTAACATGTTGTTGTTCCAATTGAGTTAATAAAGCATTAACGACATCTTTTGCTTTATTACTTTGTGGAAACATACGCCCATGATCTTCTTCTTTTAAAGGTACACCTAAATTGGTGAAAAATTCAATAATATCTTGATTATTAAAAGTAGAAAAGGGGCTGTACATAAATTTACCATTACCAGGAATATGCTTAATAATGTCACTTTCGCTATGACTATTTGTGACATTACAGCGTCCACCACCAGATAATAATAATTTTCTACCTAAACGTTTACCTTTATCAATTAATAAAGTTTTAGCACCAGATTGACTAGCTGAAATTGCTGCCATTAAACCTGAAGGGCCACCGCCTATTACGACGATATCATAATGATGTTTTTTCATGAGTTACTCCTTGATTATATATTTCTCTTCTATCATATCATGTTCGTGAATGTTTTAATAATGTAATATCCATATCATCTGAAAATATGGTAAAATGAGAAACGGGTAGTATAATTAACGAGAGGAATATACTGTATGAAAAAACAATCATTAATGAAAGGAACTTTTATTTTGACTGCGGGTATTATGGCATCAAAATTAATTGGTTTACTTTACATTATTCCATTCTATTCATTTATAGGTGGTTCACAAAATATTGCATTATTTACTTATGCATATATTTATTACGCATTAGTATTAGAGGTCACAACAATTGGGGTGCCGTCTTCTATTGCTAAATTGATTGCGAAATATAATGCACAAGGAAAATATAAAATTTCAAATAAATTATTTCAATCAGGCATGATATTTATGTTTATTATGGGGTTAATTGGCTTTTTAATCATGTATTTTGGTGCAACAATGATTGCCAAAATCTCTATTGCTGATCAAGGTCAAACTTATTCTGTGGCTGATTTAGCTTTTGTAATTCAATCATTATCGTGGGCAGTTTTGTTAGTACCGCCATTAGCCATGTTAAGAGGATTCTTTCAAGGTAATGAATTTATGACGCCATCAGCTGTATCTCAATTAACTGAACAAGTAGGACGTATTATTTTCTTATTAGTTGGTGTTTATTTAGTAATGAATACAACTGGAGATGTTATTGCAGCCAATGGTATTGCGACTTATGGTGCAACGATCGGTTCATTAATAGGTATTTTAACTTTAGCTTATTATTACATGAAAAATTATCAACATATTCAATATCATGTTAATCAAGATCGTAGTCAAGCACGTTTATCATTGTTTAAGGCGTATAAAGAAATTATTATTAGTGCGATTCCATTTGTTTTCATTGCTTCAACAGTATCGTTATTCGGTTTAATTGATAATGCGATTTTTCCGAGAGCAATGAGTGCTATTCATCAAGCACATTTGACAGATGATATTTATTCTGTAGTAACGAATTTGATTAATAAAATCGTCATGGTACCTGTGTCATTAGCAACAGCATTTTCATTTACTTTATTAGCGATTATTACACGTCTATTTGTTCAAAAACAATATAAGGTAATGAAGCAACAAATTGATAAAATTTTAAGTACGATGTTGTATTTAGTAATACCTGCACTTTTTGGTATTTATTCATTAGCTGGTCCAGTTTATACAGCTTTTTATAGCTATGCACCAGAAAATAGTGTGTTATTAATGAGTTATATTCCATTAGCATTAGTCATCTCAATTTATTCGGTAACATCTATGTTATTACAAGGTATTGAGCAACAAAAATGGAATATTATCGTATTAATTATAGGTTTAATTGTTAAAGTGTCAGTAAGTTATCCACTAATTACAGCGTTTCAGGCACATGGTTTAATTCATTCGACAACGCTAGCGTATGTAGTAATGATTATTGGTAATTTTATTATACTCAAGAAATCAGTGAATTATAAACCGATAGAAGTGTTATATAATATGGCATGGATATTAATCGTTAGTTCAGTGATGTATTTAGTTAGTGTATTAAGTTATTATGGTTTAACTTATGTGATTGATCCTACACAACGTAAAGGGGCGGTAATCATTATAGCGATATGTGCAATGATTGGTGGTAGCGTTTATTTATTATTGACTGCACGTTATGGCTTAGCAAGTAAATTATTAGGTACACGTATACCATTTATTGCAAAAATAGAGAAAAAATAAGGTGCTTTAGCACCTTTTTTATTAGGAGGTAAGTATGAGATTAGATAAATTTTTAGCGGATATGGGAATAGTAACGAGAAGACAATGTAAAAAATTCATGAAACAGCACAGTGTGACAGTCAATGATCAACGTATTTTAGATACGAAATTTAAAGTAGATGTGGATAAAGATAGTGTTAAAGTGAATGATGAAGTGATAATTTATCAACAGTATTATTATATTATGTTAAATAAACCAGCTGGTGTTATTAGTGCAACTGAAGATAATTTTCATGAAACGGTTATTGATTTAGTTGCTGAACATTATCATCATGTTGATTTGTTTCCAGTAGGCAGGTTAGATATAGATACAGTCGGTTTGTTATTATTAACGAATGATGGTCAATTAGCACATCGTTTGTTATCACCTAAACACCATGTCGCTAAATGTTATTATGCACATATTGATAAAGCTTTACCTTCGGATGCTGTGTTACAATTGCAAGCAGGTATTGTGTTAGAAGATGGCACACAATGTTTACCCGCATCGTTAGAAATAATTTTGGAGCAAGCGATTAAATTAACAATATATGAAGGTAAATTTCATCAAGTTAAACGTATGATTCAAGCTTTAGGAAGTGAAGTAACTTATTTACAAAGATTAACTATGGGCACACTAAAATTAGATGAACAATTAACCGAAGGGGAGTATCGTGCATTAACAGCAGATGAATTATCAGAACTATTAGGTTAATCACAAAGTGAGGCATTGAGCTAACGAATGAGTTTCTCGATGCTTCACTATTTTTTTGAAAGATAGGTTGTAAAATTAAATGCGAC
>NZ_JBZXTS010000045.1:0-10121 GCF_058895785.1 Staphylococcus sp. B1(2026) | reverse complement strand
GCATTTAATTTTACAACCTATCAATAGATCAATATATATTATTTAACATTTTCTTGAAAATTTTGATCTAGTAAAATTTGTTTCATCGTCTCAAAATCATTATTTTTTCCATTTCTATCAAAGATTTTTATACGACGTAAATATTCATATATTGGTATCTTTAGAACTCTTTTTAAATCCACTTTTTCAACTTCTAAATTATACATTACATCCATTGTTGTTTCAGTAATTTTTATTTCAACATTAATGCCTTCGTACTCTCCATTTTTATCAACATATTTATGATTCAGTCTATCAATAAGTGACTGTTTATCTTCTTCTGTAATATCTTTAGGTAATGGTGTCACAACATTCATTCGAACATTTTCAACATACTCTCCCGAATGTGTAATTTCTACAACTTGTGAAACTTCTAAATTTCCCCCGACGATCTCAGATTTTTTAAAAGTAGAAATTTCTTGCTTATTAGCACAAGCAGAAAAAACTAATATGACCATCATCCCTATAATAATTTTTAAAAATTTTTTCATATATTCCTCTAAAACTCTCTCTATTTTTGTAATTTAAAACCATCTTTTTCTAAGTCTTCTACAAGTTTTTTAAAACTAACATACTCTTGACTATCATCCAAAATATCATTTGATACTATATTAGCCGAGTTAGAAAGTTGTGCAGCTTTCCAATCTAATTTATCATAATCAATTACTATGTTCATTTGGATATTCTCTAATTTATCATCTACGTTGAAATTCACTTGCACACCATTAATATTATTCGCCTCTGTAAATTGGTCTTCTTTAAATGATTGTATTATTTTTTCTTTATATTCATGAAGTTCTTCATTCGTCAGTTTTTTTACCTCTTCTCTCACTTCATCTGGAAATATTACACTAATTATTAATTCTGTAGATTTTACTTCATCCTTCTTATGTCTAATTTTCGCTATACTTTTACGTTTCATTCCATTTTCATTTATCTGCTCGTCTAATTGATAAATCGTTGTTTCTAGTTGTTCTGATGTATTTTCATTTACTTGTGCACTTTCAGATGTTGATTCATTTGTTTGTACTTTATTACATGCTGTTAATACTATAAATGTTAATAGTAACATAATCCATTTAAATTTTTTCATAAGATTCTCCTCATATATTTAATTTTGATTAACCACATTGTACCAGTTTAAATCTTCTAAATTGATTTTCTCTGCTTCTAAACGTTCGTTTAAGTTAGTATATTCTTCTTTCATAATTGGATGTTCATTCAATAAGTACTCTTCACCATCCTTAATATAAAAGTTTACCAATTTGGCCTTATTATCTGTGCCTAATTCATATTGTTGCGTACCATATACCTGGATACCTTTACTAAACACCCAAATGCCACTAGTATACAAACCTACATTTGTTGTTGTACCAAATATCATTGATGTTCCTTCTGATGAAAATATTGTTACCATTTCTTCACCTTGTTTACTAAAGATATTATCTATTAAAAAGTACTGATCATCACGTCCAGCTACAATCATTTCAGGCATATCATCTTTATTTAAATCTACCAATGTATACACTAGTTCATATTGTCTATTAGAGAAAAAACCATTTAAAATCATGCCCTCTTTATTTATATAACGTGTTTTATATGTTTCTAATAGTTTGGCATACTCTGAACCATATTTCTCTAAATATTGTTTACTAAGTTCTTTATCCTTCATTTTAGTGATATCTCTAGCACTAAATCCTAATTCAGGTTGCTGTTTAGTATCTGTTACTTTTGTAGAATTTTTATTTTCTTCTTCAGAAGTATCATTTGGTGTTTGTTTAGAAGTCGGTTCTACTAATTTAGTACTATCTGTTGTTTCTTTTACTTCTTTTTTATCATTATTCACTTCGTTTATTTCTGAATTAACAGGTTGCTTGTCATTTGTATGCTCATAAGAAGATGAATTAGAATTACTATATTGTGGAGATGTATCCGTTGTTTTTATATCTTCTTTATTAGCATTTGGTATTTTTTGATCATTTGTTTTAGATTTTTTTGAGATAACACGTTTCTTACTAGAAACACTTTCTTTATCTGCAGTTAAATAATCTAATTTAACTGTTACTGTGACTTTTTTATCAAATAATATTACTTCTTCATGAAAATTACTGTCTATCGCAAATGCCGAATTATTCAAAGATAAAATACCATTTACTGTGATTAATGCTAGTAATATTTTCCTTGATTTTTTAAATTTATAAACTATACTCATAATAATTAAAATAACAATTATACCTGCTCCAATACTAAAATATAAAATGTTAGATTTAATTAATTCAATATATTCTTGTATTTTAGATTTTTTTTCAACGACTTTTTCTTGCTTTACAAGCTTTTCTTGCTTTACTTTAAAATTAAATTTTTTCTTTTCATTTTTTTGTAATTTCAAATTTTTTTCAGGTTCTTTTACAATTGTCATATCATTCGAAATATGAACAATCATATTAATATTATTGACATCTATTTTTGAATTATTAACTAATTCTACTTGTAACTCATCTTTTCCATGCGATTTTATATTTACAGATATCTCTTCTTTTGCATATGTTGTAGAATTAAACAGTAAACACAAAATTACTGTAATAAATAGTATTACCTTTTTCATAGCCATTCCTCCTTATTACATAAAATAAGAGAAATACATTACTATAGCAAAACTCTTACTATAGTAATTTTCATAATTGTATTTCTCAATATTATCATATTATTTTACTCTTCTACTGTATAACCTTTTGCAAGTAACTTATCTTTTAATTCATCAAATGTTGGTTTACTTACAGAATCTCTATAACCAAACAATTCCATACCGATTGAAGTTTCACGAAACTCTTCCCAATTTATTTCGTCATAGTCAATTGATATATTTAATTCTTTATTTTCATCACTATTTTGCTCTGATACTTGTACACCTTGAATATTCTCTGCTTCTGTACGCATATGATTCATAGATGTATTAGCTAGTAGATCAAATAAACCATCTTTGCTGCTAGCTATGTTCATTTCAATTGCTGAAATTTCTTCATCATCATGACTAACTGTTACTGTACTTGTTGTTCCACTAATCTTCAGATTAAATACTGTATCGGTATTACCACATCCTACTAATATTAATGATAAAAGCATTGCTACAATATAACTTAATTTTTTCTTCATTTATATTCTCCTTAAACTTATTCTGACACTATTACATAAAAATATTTATACTAGTTATTTTATATTGTAATTATAAATTGTTATTTAATTGTATTTTTTACGAGTCATAATGGCACCAAACATTACTGCTAATAAACTCATACCTGCCATACTCATATTATTTGAATGTTCTCCTGTATTTGGTAAGGTTTTTACTACTTTACCTAGTGGTGCTTGTTTTGTTTCTTGAATCATTGTTGGAGTTTCCTCTAATATTTTTATTGATTTTTTATACATATTAGAATTTTGATTCATTAATTTAATTACTTCTGGTTTTGTTGGCTCTACTGATTTAATTACTTCTGGTTTTGTTGGCTCCACTGGTTTAATTGCTTCTGGTTTTGTTGGCTCCACTGGTTTAATTACTTCTGATTTTGTTGGCTCCACTGGTTTAATTACTTCTGGTTTTGTTGGCTCCACCGGTTTAATTGCTTCTGGTTTTGTTGGCTCTTGTTTTTTAATTCCACGTTGAATAATACGTGGTTCCATTAATGTAGTATTTTTCGTCACCATTGGTGTTACTTCACCTGATTCACGATTCAAACTATATTGTGTAGTAACTAAAGTATAACCCTCATGTCCTTCTCGTACGATTTTAGTTTGTCCTTCTTCTAATTGATCACTATCAATATAAACTGTTTCAACCGCAACTACATTTGTTTTCTCTACTTTTGTTTTTGTACCTTTAATAATAATTTTATTAATAGCTTGTTTATCTTCCAATATTTTTTCAATTGGATTCAAAACACCTTCATTTAAAACATAACTTGTTTTAATTTTTTGTAATCCATCAACACCTTCTATGATACTGTCATTCCCAAAATCATTATCTTTATTCTCTTTAAAAATAATATTATATGGTAATTCTTTCACCGTAATTGTAGGCATTGCACCTAAGATCACTTTACCATTTTGTAATTTAACCGATGACTTTTTAACTACATCTGTCACTACTTTCGCATCATGAGGCTGTTCAAATAGTCGATTATACAATTTAGCAAAATAATAAGCACTATTTTCAAAAGGTCCAGGGGGTAATTCATCATAACCTTCTTCGCCTTCCCAAACAGTATAAGATTTCCCTTCGAAATATCTGTGGCGAGAATCTGTTGTATTAAAAATGTGCTTTCTTAAGTATCTTGCAAAACCTTCTGCAAAAGCTTCTTCTAAATTATTACGATAATAGTCACTTGCATCGCTATTTTTTATATATTTTTTATGAACTTCTACAAATTCATTATCATTTAAAGAAAAACCTAGACCTCCTTGTGAGCTTAAAGCAGTAAGAAAAACACCACTATTATGGTCAATATTATGTGATAACTCATGTAATAAAATAAGTTCAAGTGATCTTTCATATCCAACATCTATTTTTTTTATTTCTTCTTTTCCAGTTTCTGGATTTCTAATAATAATAGCACGTATATTGTCGTCTTTCACTTTAGTATAATCTATATTAATATGCCGACGATTACCGTAACTAACACCAGCTACCTTTCCTTTTTCCAGTTTTCCTGTGCTATCCAATGTATTATCAGTAATACGTAAACTTAATAAATTTTTTCTTAATTCTTCTGGTAACATTTTAATATGTTCTTCTAACCATTGTTTATCTTCGTCTGTAATTGAAGAATCTTTATAATCTATTATAGTATCTATAACACCTTGACTATTATTATAACGTTGTGTAATAATTTCAAACATTTCAGTTACTAATTTAAACTCATTTTGCATACGCTCATTAAAAGCATTAATAGATATTAAATAATCTTTAGCATGTTGCAATCTTAAATAATCAGCCTTAACATCTGCGTACAATCCTTCAGATAAATCATGACTAGTATAATAATTCCTTATGTCATCTTCAAGGTTCATTGGATACTCTAAATAAGATAACTCTGAAACTGTTTTAATTTCATAACAACTTGCATTAAATAAACCTGTATATATCGCTTGAAGATCTACATTGTTTTTTGAATAACTCTGTACTCTAAGATTTTGTGATTCAAAATCATTAATGTTTATTGTTTCATTCGGATATTTAACATCAGACTTATCTTTCCAAAAATAATGTGAAGCTTTTGGTCCATAAATCAATCTTTCTCTTAAAGATTTTGGATTATTTTCTTTACTTAATATTTCTAGATCATCCGAAGGTTCTACAAATAATTTATCAATGACAATTTTATCACTTGGTAAACTTTTACTATCATCAATAGAATAAAAATTCTCTTTAATAGGTCGATATGTGTCATCATTTACAATTGGGTCAGCCAGCTTTGATGGTAATGGTGCAATGCGATACGTCGTTTCTGTTTTTTCTACACCATCTATAGTTGGTTTAATGATTTCATTTTCACCATAAGCACGTGTTTCATCCAAAACATATTCTGTAGTTGCTTTAACAATTGTTTCCTCTACTTTTGGTTTTGTTCCTAAAATAATAACTGTTTCAGTTGGTTCAATGCGCTTAAATGTTGTTTTGTCATTAATTGTTGTATAAATAATTTGACCTGGTTGCCCTTGAATTTTAATTTCACGATACCCTATTTCTTTTGTATCATCTTTTTCATAACGAATCGGACTCAAAATTTCGTCTGTTGTTATTATCGGTGTTTCGCTCGCATTATTAACCATTTCAGATACTGGTTCTAATCCTTTATCCGTTTCAGATACAGATAATACTGTATTATTTGATACGACTTCACCCACGGATGTCAGTTCTATATCTGCATTTGTTTTTTGATGATTATTAGTCGGTATCTCTTCCGCATAAGCTATAGTTGTCATTAAGCCCATACCTAGACACACACTACCTACACCAAGCAATGTTTTACGGATTGAAAATATTTGTTTTGTATTATTCATAATTAAACTCCTCTAATTAATTCTACTTCTTCTTTTTCTTGAAGAACATAACTAAACTTGTAAAAATTAACAATGCAACACCAATGATTGTTGTCCAAATAGTTGGTGTCATACCAGTAATTGGTAAAATACTCTTTTGTTTTTTCTCTTGTTCTTTATTTTTATTATGATGTTGCGTGTTGTCTTTATGTTTGATTACTTTTTGTTTATCCTCAGTAGCTGATTGTCTTTCTTTATGGACAACTTTTGTTTTTGATGTTGTATTATCTTCTTTTTTATTTAAATTATCATTTGATGAATGATTATTATTTACTTTTGATACTTTATTATTTGATGTTGTTGTAACATTTGGAGTTTCTTCTTTTGTTTTAGTTGCTTGTTCCGGTGTTTTAGCTATTTCTTCTTTTGTTTCAGCACCTTGTTCCGGTGTTTTCGCTGTTTCTTCTTTTGTTTCAGCACCTTGTTCCGGTGTTTTCACTGTTTCTTCTTTTGTTTCTACTTGCTTAACATTATTAGGTAAATGGCCTTTTTCATATACATTAAATAAAATTTGTGGACTATCATAACGATAAGTATTTCTAAACCCTTTTTCATCATATATTGTATATTCATAAATACCTATATCTTTATTAATCATATCTTTAGTTGCTGTTTTACTGAAAGTTATTTCATACAAGTTTTCGTTTTCATCAAGTAATTTAACTTCAGAATTCCAAGTATCCCAACCTAAATAGTTAGATGAAAATTTATTATTTTCAATTGGATTAAAAAATACTTTTGTACCAAATTTCTTTATATCACTTTGTTCTCTCACTTTAAAAATGAATTTAATTTCTTCACCTACTTCATAGTTTTCTTTTTCCATTTTCACTTCTAATATCTCTGGTTTTAAAACATCACTGACTGAATTATGATAAGTAATTTTTTTATCAAATTCTGGAATAAGATCTACTGTTTTAGTACTATTAAAAGATTGATCACGTAGTACTTCATCATTAAATTTTAAATTTTTTAAATAATATTCCCCATCTGAAAATTTTTCAGTTAACGGGATTTTAACTATTAATACATTACCTTCTTTAATATAATTATTATCTTTTCCATTACTAATTGTTGCATTCACTGCCAGAGGATTATCAGTAGCAAATTCAATAAATAACTTATTATGTTTAACTGCATCTATATTATCAACTGTTAATCTAATCTCAAGTTCATCATTTGTTTGATATACTTTAGAATTATCTATATCAATACTTGTAATAGTTGGTTTTGTCGTCACTTCCTCTGCATAAGCAAATAATGAGGGATGTTCTACAGTTAACATCGTTCCAGTTAATAATGTTGTAGCTATCAATATTTTATTAGTGTTTTTCATAAATACTCCTTTTATTTTTTATATTCAGTGAAACCAATAGTTAAACCATCTTCTGCTTCTTCTAAACTATCAAATTTATATGAATTTTTCATATTATTAAAAATATTATCCATTAAAGAATCATCTATCTTAATACTATCATTATCAATATTTAAATACTCATATCCAAAATATTGATAAATTGTTTCTTTATTATTTAGTGATAATTTGTATAGTGTATAAATATCTGCTGAACTACCACTAACTTTCACATAATTACCTTGAGGCTCTACTGTAATATTTTCATCTGAATAGATAGATGAAACACGCTTATCTAATTTTGCATCTATTTTTTCATAAACTTTATCTAAATTTTTAATACTAGATACTGCTTTTAGTCCTGTTACTGTAACTACATCTACTTGTTTTTTACTATTAACAATTTTTCCTTCTTCTTTTAATTGATTTAAACTATACTCTTTAACTTTAATTCTAATTTTATCACCATTTCTCAAATATGTAGGTTCGTCTACAAATTCAAGATAGCTATCTTCAGGTAATTCAGCTTGACCATTACCCTCATAACCTGAATAAGTAATCGGTGTTTCATTTAATAAATCTTTTATTGTGATTTCTGTTGATTTCTCTAATCCTGTTACTTTGAATACTTTAGTTTCTGATTTAATTGGAGATTTTTCAGGTGCTTTAATAGTAAAAGTAACTTTGTCTCCATTAGCCAAATCATATGTTTTATCAACATTCACTTTTACTTTTTCAATAACGCTCTTTACTTTTCGTAATTTTCGATCATTATCTGAATTCACTTCTCTTCTGGCAAATTCTAAATCATCTTTTAATTCATTATAATCTTCTTTAGATAATTCAGCTTTTAATGCTGCATCTAAAATATTATCTTGAATCACTTCCATATCATATTCAATCACACCAGCCTTATCATAACCAACAAATTCTACTTCCACGTCTTTTAATACACTGGCTTTCGAAGATGCAAAAAACAAATAGTATATACCTACTAATAATAGTAAAATACCTATAATGCTCATTCCTTTTTTACTTGTCAATAATTTCATTTTTAACTCTCCTAACTATAAATTTAAAATAAAATCTTATTTCATATAACAATTATATACTAGAAGACGTTCTTTTAAAAGAACATTATTTATATATTTACATATTAAAAGTTCCTTAAATGTGATATATTTTTACGATAACAAAGTTTAAACATCTCGATTTTTGTTTTAGTTAAAGAACTTTTTTATAAAAAAGGTTCTTTAAATATTGACTAAGATTAGTTATTATTTTAAAATAATATTTATAAATATATTTTAAGGGAGAATAATTATGTATAAAGAAAGTTTTATCACTTCATTGTTAACATTTTATTTGAAAGGAGAAATTAGTTGCGATAATAGTTTTGTAAAATTTAAAAATCCTAATACTATTCTTAAATTAATTCCTTTAGGTACAACTAATAAATCTATGCCCGTACCACAAATATCAGGTGTAGATACAAGTTTTCAAGTTGTTTTCAAATCATTAGTTATTGGTGTTCTTGCTGCATTATTCGGTTTTTCTTCAATGACATCAGACTCTTTTGTTGGTGGTTTAATCATACTAGTATATGGAGTATTAACTATTATTAGTTCTTTACAAACAAACTTATTAGTTCATACAACATCAGGTAACACTGAAATTATTAATTTCATTGTTTTTGAAAAAAATAAAGCTGAAGCAGCAGCCACAAAAATCAATGACTTAATCATCAAACATCATGATAATACAAACGTTGCTTTACATAGTACTAAAAATGCAGAAGCAATTGTTAATGCCATTCAAAGCAATCAATCAAAATAAATGCAAATAGAAAATGAGGTTTTATTCTAAAATAGCTTAGAAATAAAACCTCATTTTCATTTAATCTTTATTTATTCAATATTACATATTTATCACTTTTTAGTTTATCAATCATTTCATCTAAAGTGTGTCGTGATTCAAAATAATCTCTCTAACGAGTTTATTTTGAATCTCACCATTTTCTATTGTTACATTGTGATTACCGTATAGTATATAAACTTCTGTACTTTTATCCTTTGTCTTACCACAGCCACCACCTTCTAATTCTGAACAATTAGATATTTCATACGAACGATTAATTTTATATAATTCCATCACTTCATATAACTTTTTACTATAAGGATTGTGTTTTAAAAATGTACCATATCTAGTTACAGAACTTTTTGTGATATTTGTATTTGGTCCATAAAGTTGATAACCTTCTGTATTATCACGACCTGTACTAAGGGATAAATTATCTGTTTGTTCTATATATTTATCCAAATTATTAATTTGTGACCATTCTTCGTTACTTGTTAATTCAGGTATATCTATTAAATCTTTAACTGTATATTCAATGTTATTTTGATCTTCATTATCTAATGCTGTATGTAAAGAAAAAATATGTGGGTCATAATTACTTTCACCAAAATAATTTTTTCCTTTTATTTGTATTGGATGTTCTTTTAATATATCTGCTGCCGTTTTTTTAGTAATAGATTTTAATCCTTCTACTTTAAATTTTTTAGTTTCAGAAGCAATTTTAGAATAATCCGGCGCTTCTATTATTAAGTATCTATTGCGTAGTTCAAAA
>NZ_JBZXTS010000044.1:0-10320 GCF_058895785.1 Staphylococcus sp. B1(2026) | reverse complement strand
CTGGTGTAAATGTTACTGTACCATCAGAAGCTACAGCATAAGTTCCTTCACCTTCTACAACATATTTTCCATTTGTCAATTCTAATCCATAACCATCTTCACTTACTAATTGTGCTGGTGTTTGATCATCTAAAGGTACTGTTTTTGTTTCACCATTTACTGTAGCTTGACCTGCTGCAAATGTTGGCTGTCCTGTTTGAACGACACCTTGAACATCTGTTGTTTCTACTGGTTGTGCTGTCGGTTTCACTGGCACAATATGCGGACGATATGTTGTTTGTACTGGTGTACCATTAACATCTTGTGCTTGTACTGTCACAGCTGGCACGTCATCTGCATACATTTTATCTGATGGCGTAAATGTTACTGTACCTGTTGTATTGTCAATTGTATATGTACCTAAAACATTAGTAATACTATCAACTAATTGACCTTTATCTACTAATTTGATACTACCTTCCTTCATAGGTACTCTTTCATGACCTGCTGTAAATGTTGGTGTACCTGTTTGTGTTGCACCTTGAATATCTGTTGATTCTGTTGGCTGTGCTGTTGGTTGAACTGCTGTTACTGTTGGTGTATATGTTGCTTTTACTTTAGTACCATTTTTATCTTGACGTTCTACATAAACAGCTTGTGCTTTACCTACAAATTGTGGTTCTGGTGTGAATGTTACTGTACCATTTGGCGCTACTTGATAACTACCTTGCCCACTAACTATATATTTACCATCTGTTAATGCTAAAGGTTGACCTTGTTCGTTAACAAGTTGTGCTGGTGTATTGTCATCTAAATCTACTGTTTTTGTTTCACCATTTACTGTAGCTTGACCTGCTGTAAATGTCGGTGTACCTGTTTGAACAATACCTTGAACATCTGTTGTTTCTGCTGGCTGTGCTGTTGGCGTTACTGGTACGACTGTTGGTGTATATTTCGCACGTACTTTAAGTCCTACAACATCTTGACGCTCTACATAAACACCTGCCGCTGTACCTGTATATTGTTTGTCTGGTGTAAATGTTACAACACCTTCTGGTGTTACTTCATAAGCTCCAACACCATCAACAACGTATTTTCCATCCATTAATACTAAATCTTGACCTTGTTCATTTACTAACTTAGCTGCCACATCAGGATTAATCGGTACACGTTTTTCAATATCATCTACTTGCCCAGTACTATCCATAAATGTTGGTTGACCTGTTTGAACAGCACCTTGAATATCTGTTGTTTCTGCTGGTTGTGAGTGTGGTGTTAATGGCACGATTTGTGGTGTGTAAGTTGTTGTTACTCTTGTACCATTTATATCTTGAGTTTGTACATGAACTGGTTGAACTTCACCAACATATAATTTATCCGTAGGTGTAAATGTTACATCACCTGATTGTTGATTAATAGTATATTCACCAACTTTTTGACCATTGTCACCTAAAGCATCTAATGGTGTATCATCTTCTATCGCTTGTCCATTAGCATCAACTAATACAATTGAACCAACTAATGGTACTCTACCATGCCCTGGTGTGAATTGTGGTAACCCAGTTTGTGGTACACCTTGAATATCTTTTGTTATTGCTGGTTCTGCTGTTGGTGTTACTCTCGTTACTGTTGGCACATATTTCGCTTGTGCTTTTGTTCCATTTAAATCTTGTTTTTGTACATAAACACCTTTTGCTGTACCGACAAATTGTGGTTCTGGTATAAATATGACATCTCTGAAATCATCGTTGACCGTATATTTTCCTTCACCAGACACAACAAAATATTTTCCATCTGTTAATGTTAATTCATGACCATCTTTATCTACTAATTTTGTCGGTGAGTTGTAATCAATCTCTACTGATTTTTCAACACCATTTACATTCGCTTGACCTGGTTTAAAGATATATCGACTGTACTGGATCATTCCTTGAATATCTTCTGTTGTTGTATCTTCTGCTATTGGTGTGACTGGAATAATTCTTGGTGTGTATGTTGTTGTTACTTCTGTACCATTTTGATCTAACACTTTAACAGTTACAGCTGGTACCTCACCTGCATATGTTTTATCAGTTGGTGTATAGGTAATATTACCTGTAGCACTATCTAATGTATATTCACCGATTTTTTGTCCTTGTGCATTATTTACAGCTACTGGTGTACCATTTGCTACTTCTCGCCCATTATCCATTAATTTCATCGTACTATTATCAATTGGAATACGTTCATCACCTGGAGCAAATGTTGGATGACCTGTTTGTGTTGCACCTTGAATATCTTCTGTTGTTGCTGGTGTTGCTGTCGGTACAACTGGTATCACAGTTGGTGTATATTTCGCACGTGCTTTTTTACCATTAGTATCTTGTTTTTGTACGTAAACACCTTGTGCTTCACCTGTAAATTGTCTATCTGGGGTAAATGTTACTGTACCGTCAGCATTAATTTTGTACTTACCTTCACCTGGTTCTTCATAAGCACCTTCTGGATCTAAATCACGTGCTGTTCCATACTCATCCACTAAAATCGGTGCGACATTTTCATCAATTGGTACAGATTTTTGTTGTCCATCAATTGTCACTGTACCTGGTGCAAATGTTACTGTACCTGTTTGTGCGACACCTTGAATATTTTCTGTTGCTGCTGGTGTTGCTGTTGGTGTTACACCTACGATAAGTGGTGTATATGTTGTCGTTACTGACGTACCATTTTTATCTTCAGCTTTAATACTTACTGGTTTAACCGTACCTGTATAAAGTTTATCTGTCGGTGTAAATGTTACTTGCCCTGTTGCTTTATCTAAAGTGAATTCACCAACTTTTTTATTTCCTTGAGTAACAGCATCAACTCGTTCAGCTGGTTGGTTATTACTGTCTAATAAAGTTTTACTATTATCTTTAATAGGTACTTCATTATGTCCAGCTGTAAATGTTGGTGTACCCGTTTGTACCGCACCTTGAATATCTTTAGATATTGCTTCATTCGCTGTTGGAATAACAGCTGCTACAGTTGGTGTATACGTCGCTGTCGCTGCTGAAATAATTAAATTACCATCTTTATCTTGCCCTAATTTTGCTGTTAATTTAACTGTTGCAACTGGTACAACACCAGAAAATTGTGGTTCTGGTGTGAAAGTTACTTGTCCTGTTAATGTATCAATAGCATAACTACCAATTTTATTACCATTTTGGATTACATCGTAACTTTCAACTAAATCACTACCATTAACTAATTTTGCTGGATATTCTGCTGTCGGAGAAACAACTTGATCAGTGCTCGTTTTAAATAATGGTGTTGCTTGTTGAACTTTCCCTTGTATATCAGTTGTAACTTTATTTTCACCATGAATATCATCACGTACTGTAATATAGTAAGTCGTTTGTCCTTTAGCACTATTAGCACCTGCATCAGTTCCTGATTCTGTACCATTTACTGTGGCATCAACTTTATTACCATTACTATCTAATACATCTACTACAACTGTATAAGTTCCTACTTCTGTTAAAGTATAAGGTTTTGCCGGATATGTTTTAAATGGTGCTTTATCATTAAATTCTTGTACTTGGCCACTTGGAGAAGTTACCGTTATTTTTGTAATATAAGTGTCTTTTTGATACTTATCATCTTCTGGATCATTAGTCATTACATGCGCTTCTGTTTGTGATTTCAAATCAACTGTTGTGCCTACACTTGAATTATAACTTGTTGAGGCAGCAGTCGGCATTTGATTTTCAATTGTTGCTTTATCTTCTGTTGAAATTTCTTGTGCAGCAACTTTACCTGTAAAACCTGAATCAGTAGAAATATTCCACGTTGTGCCATCTTTTATTGCTGTTACTGTACTACCATCAGTTGATGTCCATGTATCAGTCAATTTATTATAGTTAATTGTTGTGTACATCGCATCACGATCACCACTTGCAGCATGACCTTTATATTTAGTTGGTGTTCTTGTAACATCGTTTACAGCTGTTACAGTCGCATTCTTCTCTAAATAGTCAGCTTTAGTCGCATTCGAACTACCTTTACCTACTTGGTCATAAGTTTTAGAATACTCATAAATATAATAATCTGTTGATCCATCTAATTTCGTTTGGCTAAACACTTGGCGTTTAACAACAGTTGCTGTATTACCATTTTCTGTTACTTCCACTGCATAATTTTCTGGAAATTCCCAGTGACCCGTTGTTGGATTAAAAGTCGCTGTATGTTTTGTGCCACTAGCATCTGCCAATTCTACATTATTACGCATTAATATAGCATTAACATTTTCTGCTTTAGCTACAACTGTAATATTATCAACACCTGCTGTTGCTGTTGCTGTATCATTTACTGGAATATTAATTTTAGATCCTGCATTCCCTAATTCAGTACCTTCTACTGCTGCCTTGTTTGTTCCACCTGCAGCAACTACCCATTTACCTGCTTCATTTACTGCAATATTTGTTGTTGTACCATCTGGCATTGTTAATACAGCTGAAGAAGCCCCTTGTGAAATAGTCACAGGTACTTGTTTTGAATAAGTTTCAATATTTAATACTTCTACTTTTGGTGCCACTGCTACAGTTAAATTAGAATGTGCTTCTTGACCAAATTGAGTCCAACTAGTGTTATTTGATGTATTCGTTAAATCATAATCTTTAGCAAATACCGGTACTGTATAAATACCTGCTGTAGTTAGAGTACCTGTAATATTTCCAGTTGTTCCGCTATAAGTTAAACCAGGAATTACTTCATCAGTAGCTGTTGCTGTACTATTTTTACCACCAACACCTGTTAAAGCAGGAATTTTACCAATTTTAGCATTGTGTTCACTACCATCTTTTGTTGTAACTGTTATTGTTTCAGAATCACCATTATGTGTACCTGCTCCTGACAAATCATTGTATTCAATAGATTTTTCAATATTATCTCCAACTTTTTGTGTCATTAATGAATCTTTTGCTAAAATAGTTGGTGCTTGCGTATCTTGCCACCCTATCCATCCAAAACCTAAATCAGTAGAAGCAAATTTATATGTTTCATTATTATTAGAGATATAAAATGTTGTTTTTAAGGCTTGTACACCTGTTTGTAAATTAGATACAATTTTCCCTTCAATTGTATCACTCTCTTTATTGTACACTAATCCAGATGGTAAATTATATGCTTCAAAACCAACAATTGACCACCCAGCTTGTGTAGCTTCATCCGTTAATTTCACTCTTTTTTTAACATTAGGAATATAAACTGATTGTCCTTGTTCATATGTATAACCATATAAACCTGTTGCTAAAAATTCATAACCACCATTTGAACCCATACCTTGATAAGAAGAAGCAATAGATTTGCCGCTTGGTTTTAGCTTTCCTCCCCACATTAACGCCTCATTTTGCAATTTTTTATACTGCTCACGACTTAAAGGATAATCCAAACGTCCATTAGCATTTTGTTCATTTCCATTAGGATTTTCACTCTCACCATCTCTTTGAAATGATTGTACATAAAAACCGACACTATCTGCCATATCATTTTTATTAACAGAGCTATATCTCAATGCTTTCGCTTCTTCTAATGTTGTTGAGCCTTGATTTGCTTTAGTAATTTGCAAATTAGTATTTGTTTTTGCAATAAATTTTGTTTTACCGGTCACTTGGTTTCGAGTAATATCTGAGTCATCACCTGCTGAACGTAAGACAGGACCTGTGCCATTAGCTGCACGGAACTTATTGATTACTGGTGCGGGTGCTTCAGCTGTATCTGTTGATTGGTTTGACGATTGTTCTTTTATTGGTTGTTCAACCGTTTTTGGTGTTTCTTTTGTTGCTTGTAGAGTTTCTTTTGCAGCTTCTGCTGTTGGTACAGCAACTTCTTTTGAAGTTTCGTTTACTGGTGTTTGTGCCGCTTCTTTGACTGGATCTGTAACTGGTTGTTCTGTAGATTTAACTCGTTCAGTTGTTGGCACAGTTACTTCTTTTACTGGTTCAATTGTTGGTGCTACAACTTCTTTAGATGCTTCAGTTACGGTTGCTATGACTTCTTTTGAAGTTTCAACTGTTGGTAATTCTTGTTGTGGTGTTTCAGAAACTCCTGTTGATGAAGATTCTGCTCGTTCACTCTTTTCTATAATTTGTTCTGAGGCTTGTGCATCCATTGAGTTTGCTAAAAATAACAACCCACCGACCATAATCGACGCCGTACCGACTTTAAACTTTTTAATTGCATACCTATTAACGCGTAATGCATTTTTTTGTTGATATAAATGTTTATTATTTTTTCCCATATATATACCCCTTTTATGAAAATTACTAAAAATATAACTGTTCATAATAAATGATACTGATTTAAACTACTTATGTCAATTATTTCATAGTATAAAAATGTATATTTTTATTAATGATAATATATGATACATTTTTAGATATTTTGTATAATTATAACGTTTTATATACATAAAAACCGATTGATTTTATCATCATTACAAAAAAACTTGTTAATAAAGCATCAAACGTTGTTTTATTAACAAGTATCTTCTAGTTATAAAAAACTTCTTTTAAATATAAACCGCAAGCGGGTGCTCTATGTCCAGCTTTATCTCTATCTTTTGCTGCAAGAATAGTTGGTACTATATCAGGTTCATATTTACCGTGACCTATTTGAATTAACGTACCAATAATAATTCTGACCATATTGTATAAGAAACCATCACCATTAATTTCAAAATATAACTCATCCCCACGTTGATCGAGTGTAAACCAATGAATTGTTCTGACCTTATTATCAACAGAACTATTTTTAGAACAGAAAGAAGTAAAATCATGTGTGCCTATAAAATACGGCATCGCTGCTCTTACACGTTCTACATTTAATCCAAATGGATAATGTGCCACAGTTTCTGTTTCAAAGGGTGATAATATTTTTGCTATTGATAAACGATAAGCATAAGTTTTAGCCACGACATCATAACGAACATGAAAATCATCTGCTACATAATAAGCATCTATAATTCTAATATCCTTTGGTAATTGTGCATTAAAACTTCTAACCCAACCTTGTGGCTCAATATTTAATGATGTATCAAAATGAACAGGTTGTGCTAAAGCATGTACGCCTGAATCTGTTCGCCCGCTCATATGTATACGAACAAATTGCCCTTTATGTATTTTTTTTAAAATAATTTCTAATTCATCTTGAATTGTTTGACCATTTGGTTGTGTTTGAAAACCATTATAATTTGTGCCTTTATATTGGCAAACTAAAACAACACGCATAATTAACCTCTCACTAATAATAAACTCATCGTAAAAATAACAAAAATGATGGCTGCCATTATATCAATTGAACGATATTGTAGACGACGATATTTCGTACGACCTTCATCTCCCTTATAACCACGTACTTCCATAGCCAATGCTAAATCTTCCGCACGATTAAATGCACTCACAAATAATGGGACTAACATTGGCACAATAGCTTTGATACGTTGTTTTAATGAGCCGACTGTTATATCCGAACCACGTGACATTTGTGCCTTCATGATTTTATCCGTTTCATCAAGTAATGTCGGAATGAATCTTAAAGAAATAGATAACATCAAAGCAAGTTCATGCACTGGAAATTTAATTTTTTTCAATGGTGATAACAAACGTTCTGTCCCATCTGTAATACTAATTGGCGAAGTTGTTAATGTTAAAACAGAAGTCATTAATACTAATAGAATTAATCTAATCGCAATAATAATTGCTTGCATAACACCGTTATGTTCTATTGTAATACCCTGCCATGCTATATAAGTGTGACCACCTTTAGTAAAGAATAAATGTAATAATGAGGTAAATGCTACTACAAATAAAATTGGCTTTAAACCATCAATTAAAAATTTGATTGGAAGCTTAGAAAGCACAATTGTTAAAACGACTAATGCAATGATGACTAAATTACTCCACAAATTATTCGCTAAAAATACAATGATAATAAAACAAAAACTTAAAATTAATTTAGTTCGAGGATCTAGCTGATGTATTAATGAATTGCCATTAACATACCTACCAAAAATAACTTTATCAAGCATGTTCTTCCTCCTTCTGATAAGCCACTAACAATTGACTAAATTGTTCTAGCGTCAAAGCAATTGCTGGTAATTTTATATTAAGTTGTTGTTCTAATTGTCTTTGAAATTGTGTGATTTTTGGTGGTAATAAATCATATTGTGCTAATTGCTGATCATTAGATAAAATTTGTGATGTTTCACCATCTAAAACTAATTGTCCCTTATACATCACTTTAATTGTATCAGCGTATTCAGCGGCATCTTCCATTGAGTGTGTCACCAAGACAATCGTTAAATTCATTTCTTTATACAGACGATAAAATAATGCCATAATTTCTTGTCGACCTCTTGGATCTAATCCAGCTGTTGGTTCATCTAATACTAAAATTTCTGGTTGCATGGCTAATACACCACAAATAGCTACTCGACGCATTTGACCACCTGATAAATCAAATGGTGATTTTTCTAATATATTTTCTGGTAAACCGATTAATTTAATTAAATTTTTTGCACGTTCAGTAGCTTCGGCTTCAGACACACCATAATTAAGTGGGCCAAAAATAATATCTTTAAGTACAGTTTCCTCAAACAATTGATGTTCTGGAAATTGAAATACAACGCCGACTTTACGGCGTAAATTTAATAAATTACCTTGTTTTTTATTAAGTTTTTTATTTGCTGTTACAACACTATCTCCAATAGTCACTGTTCCTGATGTCGGTTGTAATAATGCATTTAAATGTTGTAAAAACGTAGATTTTCCCGAACCTGTATGACCAATAACAGCTGTATAACTTTGTGATGGAATATTTGTTGTAATATCGTATAAAGCACGTTTTTCAAAAGGTGTGCCTGCACCATAAGCATAATTTACTTTGTTGAAAGTGATTTGCATAATTGCGCTAACACTCCTTTCTCAGTGGGATTCATCAATGCATCATAATTTAAGCCGTGTGCTATTAAACTTTGTTGCAGACGATATTCAAAAGGTAAATCTAAACCTAGGTCAACTAATTGTTGTCCTAACGAAAACACTTCTTGTGGTGTACCTTCTGCAAATTTTTGGCCTTTATTCATCACTAAAACATGATCGGCACGTGCTGCTTCTTCTAAATCATGTGTAATAGAAATAACCGTTAAATTATTTTCTTGACGCAATTGATAAATTACATCAATAATTTCTTGTCTTCCTTCAGGATCAAGCATTGCTGTGGCTTCATCTAAAATAATTAAATTCGGTCTTAAAGCAATGACACTCGCAATGGCTACACGCTGTTTTTGTCCACCAGATAATTTCGATGGTTCTGCATGTTTGAAATCTTGCATTTTAACTTTTACTAATGCATCATCCACTCTTTGATGCATTTCCTCATATTCAATACCTTGATTTTCTAAACCAAAAGCAATATCATCTTCTACCGTTGCACCTACAAACTGATTATCTGGATTTTGAAAAACAATACCTACACGTTGTCTAACATGTTCAACATTTTGAACATCTATTACTTGATCATCAATTATAATTTGACCTTTGGTAGCAAAATTAACTGCACATAATAATTTAGCTAAAGTACTTTTTCCTGAACCATTATGACCAACAATGGCTACCCATTGACCTTTTTTAATTTCAAAAGATAAGTCTGAAATGGCTAAAATAGGTGGTTCTTGCTGTGATGAATCATTTTGTTCATGATAACGAGCAGGATACTGATAACTCACATTTTCTAATCTAACTATGCTCTGCTGAGTCATTTCTCTTCTCTCCTTAAAATAAATTACCCTTAATTATATCATAACTATATAAAATAATGTTAATAATAGAATTAAGAAAATATTATTAATCCTTATTTTTATTATGAACTTGATATCTAAGTCTATATAAAAAGAGTGAGCCACCCTTTAATATGGTTGACTCACTCTATTTTTACAATATGAAATATTGACTTTTTCTTATTGTTGTTTACGTTTTTTTCTTCTTAAACCAAATGCTGCTGCTAATAAACCTAAGCCGGCAACTGTTGTGTTTGTCGAAGTCATTCCCGTATTTGGTAATTCTTTAACAACTTTACCAAGAGGTGCTTGTGTTGTCGTATCGTTTGTTGACACATCTGATTCAACTTTTGTTACACCTTGTGATTTCACTTCTGTTGTTGTTTCTTTTGTTGGTGTTGTTTCTTTTGCTGCAAGTTTCGTAATTGTCATTGGCACTTCTATGACAACTTTTGAACCATCTGGGTATACAATTTCTACTGGAATTAAGTAATTTCCTGGTTCTGTTGGTAATACTGTGCCTTCTACTAACTTAACAATTGGTT